>DASQWY010000326.1:0-21998 GCA_035640005.1 Actinomycetes bacterium | reverse complement strand
CCCCCTGGGCCGGCGCCTACAACCGCGTGCCCGCCGACGCCACCGCCTTCGTCCACCGCCAGGAGCGGTTCCTGCTCAAGCACGCGGTGGTGGTGGACGCCGGCGCGACCGCCGACCGGCGCCGGGCCGCGCGGCGCTGGCTGGCGCGGTCGTGGGAGCTGGCGCACCCGTGGGGGTCGGGGGGCGTGTACCCCAACTTCGCCGACCCCGACCTGGACGAGTGGGCGCCGCAGTACCACGGGAGCAACCGGGAGCGGCTGCTGCGCGTCAAGGCCCGCTACGACCCCGACGACGTCTTCCACCACCGCCCGGCGGCGGCAGCCGGCGCTGATGCGTTGACAAACCAAACGAGGTAGCGACGGACGGAGCATCCCACCATGCGCATCGGCATCATCGGAGCAGGCAGGATCGGCGGGAACGTCGCCCGCCGGCTGGCGCTCGCCGGCCACGAGGTCACCGTCAGCTTCGCCCGCGACCAGGCCAGGCTGGCGGAGCTGGCCGCCGAGCTGGGCGCCGCCACCGGCGAGCCTGCCCGCGCGGCCGCCGCCGAGGTGGTGGTGCTGTCGGTGCCCTGGGGGGTGATCGACCAGGCGCTGGCGGCGGCCGGGCCGCTGGACGGCCGGATCGTGGTGGACACCACCAACCAGTTCGGCCCCGGCGGTGTCCTCGACCTGGGCCACACCGCCGCCCGCCACAACGCCGACCGGCTGCCCGGCGCCCGCTACACCAAGTGCTTCAACACGCTCACCGCCGGCTTCCAGGCGCAGGCGGCGACCCGCACCGGTGACGACCGGGTCGTCCAGTGGCTCTGCGGCGACGACCAGCCGGCCAAGGCGGTCCTGGCCGGGCTGGTCGAGCAGGCCGGCTACATCCCCGTCGACCTGGGCGGCGTCGACGGCTGCGCGGTGATGGAGGCGCCGCGCCGGCCCGGGGCGGTCTACGGGGAGGAGTACCGCGCCGCCGACGCCGTCGCGGTGGTGGCGGCGGTCCGGGCGGGCCGCCCGATCCCGCCCGCCCCGGCCTACGACTGAGCGGTCACCGGCGTCACACCGTCCGCAGCGCGTCGGTGGGCGACAGGCGGGCGGCGCGGACCGCCGGGTACAGGCCGGCGAGCGCGCCCAGGGCGAGGGCGGCGCCGACCCCGGCGCCCACGCCGGCCAGCGGCACCACCACCTGCCAGTGCTGGTGCAGGGCGTAGCCGGCGGTGACCAGGGCGCCGAGCGCGACCCCGCCGGCGCCGCCGAGCAGCGCCAGCAGCAGCGACTCGACCAGGAACTGCACCCGCACGTGCCCGCGGGTGGCGCCGAGCGCGCGCCGCAGGCCGATCTCGCTCCGCCGCTCCAGCACGCCGATCACCATCACGTTGGCGATGCCGACCGCGCCGACCAGCAGCGCGACCGCGCCCAGGCCGAGCAGCAGCGAGTTGAGCGCGCTCTTGGCTGCCGCCTGCGCGGCGAGCGCGTCCGACGGGCGGCTGACCTGCACCTCGTTGGGGTGCTCCGGGTTGGCGGTGGCGGCCAGCACGCCCTGCACGTCGACCACGTAGTCGGTGTCGGCGCGCACGTACACGGTGCTGGGCGAGCCGTCGGCACCGAGCAGCGCCTCGGCGACGGGGAAGCCGATCAGCGCGGCCCGGTCCAGGTCGGGCGCGAGCGTCACCGGGTCGAGGACGCCGACGACGGTGAACCAGCGGCCGCCGAGCCACACCTGGCTGCCGACCCGGTCGACGCCGAGCTGCGCGGCGGCGTCCGCGCCCAGCACGGTCGCGGGGTAGCGAGCGGTGGCGGCGTTCAGGTACGCGCCGCGGGCGACGGTCGCGCCGACCGCCTCCAGCAGCCGCAGGTCGGCCGCTGCCACGCTGAGCCCGCCGGTCTCCTCGGCCGGGATCCGGTCGTTGCGGTACACGGCCGAGCCGCAGACCGTGGCGACCGCCGCGGTCTGCTCCACCGGCCGGATGCGCCGGATCATCCCCACCGACTGCCTGGGCAGCACGGCGTCCTCCCCCCCGAAGGTCTGCCCTGGGCTGACCGTGAGCAGGTTCGTCCCCAGCCGGTCGAGCTGGGCGAGCAGGTCCGCCTTGCTCGACTCGGAGACGCCGAGCACCGCCACGATCGCGGCGACGCCGATGGCCACGCCGAGCGCGGACAGCGCCGCGCGCAGCCGGCGGGTCGCCAGCCCGCCGGCGCCGACCGCGACCAGGTCGCGCGGGCGCAGCCGCCGGGGCGCGGGCGCGCCGCCCGCCGGAGACGCGTTCACGGTGCCACCTCCTGCCGGCGGCTGTCGGCGACCACGCGCCCGTCGCGCAGCTCCACCCGGCGGGGCAGCCGGCCGGCGATGTCGCGGTCGTGGGTGATCACCACGATGGTGGTGCCGTCGGCGTTCAGCTCCTCCAGCAGCGCCAGCACGCGCGCGCCGGCGGCCTGGTCGAGGTTGCCGGTCGGCTCGTCGGCGAGCACGACCGCGGGGCGCATGACCAGCGCCCGCGCGATCGCGACCCGCTGCTGCTCGCCCCCGGACAGCTGCGTCGGGCGGTGGCCCAGCCGGTCGCCCAGGCCGACGCGCCGCAGCGCGGCGGCGGCCAGCCGCCGGCGCTCGCGCGGCACGACACCGCCGTAGAGCAGGCCCATCGCCACGTTGTCGAGCGCGCTGACCCCGTCGAGCAGGAAGAACTGCTGGAACACCAGGCCGACCCGGCGCGACCGCAGCGCCGCCAGCCGCCGGTCCGACAGCGCGCCCACGTCGACGCCGCCGACCCGCACGGTGCCGCTGCTCGGCAGGTCGAGCGTGCCCATGATGTGCAGCAGGGTCGACTTGCCCGACCCGCTCGGCCCGACGATCGCCAGCATCTCCCCCGCCTCGACATCCAGGTCGACGTCGCGCAGCACCTCCAGCGGCGGCGGGCCGGCGTACCGCTTGGTCACGCCCCGCAGCTCCAGCACGGCCGTCCCGGTCACTGGGCGGTCACCACCTTCATGCCCGCGCGCAGGCCGGCGCCGGACACCTCGACCATCCCGCCGGAGAACACCCCGAGCCGCACGGGCACCAGCCGGTGCTGGCCGCCGGCGTCGACCGCCTCGAGCGCGTAGCCGCCCTCCTTGAGCGCCAGCAGCGCCGTGACCGGCACCGCCAGCACCCCCCGCCGGCGCTGGGTGGTGACGTAGACGTCGACCGGCGCCTGGTCCAGGCGCCCGCCGGCGTTCGGGTCGTCCAGCGAGACGGTCACCTTGACCGTGGTGGTCGCCGTCGGTCCCGACCCCTGGGTGGTGGCGACCCGGCCGACGTCGCTGACCCGGCCCTTGACGCGGCGCCCGTCGGGCAGGGCGACCTCGGCCCGGTCGCCGGCCTTGACGTTGCCCTGCAGGCTCACGTCGAGGTTGACGGTGACCTGGTGCACCGCGGAGGTGACGGTGAACGCCGGCGCGCCGGGCGCGGCGCGGCCGCCGACGCTGGCGCTCAGCGCCTGGACGCGGGCGGCCCAGGGCAGGAACACCGCCGGCATGCCGGTGGTGAAGGCGCCGGTCTGGTCCAGGCCGCCGGCCTTCTGCCAGCGCCTGACCGCCGCCGCGGTGGCCGCGGTGAAGTGCTCGTCCACGGTCATCCGGTGGTCGGGGTCGTAGCCGAGCGCGGCCAGGTTCCGCTCCAGTTGCTCGACGTCGGGCCCGTCGTCCACCCCGACCGACAGGTCCCGCCAGGGCGGCAGGCTGCCGTAGAGCAGCTGCACCGGCCGGTTGTCGACGGCCAGCAGGGTGCCGCCGCGGCGGATCACCGCGCCGGCCCGCGGCAGCCAGGTGATCCGGCCGGACAGCGGGCTCTGCACCGTGCCGCTGCCGGCGTAGCCGAGCGTGCCGCTGACCTTGGTCTGGCCGTTCAGGTCCAGCCGCACGACCCGGGCGGTGGCCAGGGTTGCGGCCGGCGCGGCCGCGTGGGCGCCGCCGCCCAGGCCGTCGAGCGGGGCGGGCGCCCGCGCCGGCCTCTCCCGCGCGCTCACCTGCCACCCGCCGCTTGCGTGGAGGGGCCGCCGGCCCCGCCGGGGAGGTACTGCTTGCAGGCCTCCTGTGCCGCCTTGAACCGCGGGTCGTCCGGCTTGGGCCCGTTGCTGGCGCCGTTGCCGGTCTGCACCGTCGGCCCGTTCGGGTTCGGGTCGGGCATGTCGACGCCGTGCTGGCGCATGCACCTGGCGAACTTGAGCGCCTGCTGGAACCGCTGCGGGTCGGTCTTGGAGGGCTGGCCGCCGTCGCGCAGGTAGTGCTGGCACGCCTGCTGCGCCGCCTTGAACGTCGGGTCCTCCGGGCCCTTGCCACCACCCGCCGGGCCCTCCTGGGTGACACCCCCTCCTGCGTCGAACTTCGGGTCGGGCATGTCGACGCCGTGCTGGCGCATGCACCTGGCGAAGTCCAGCGCCGCCTGCCGTTCGTCCCGGACGCCGGGGCTGGTGGTGCTGGTGGCGTGGCCCGAGCCGGCGAGGCTGGCGACCCCGCCGCTCGGGTCGCCCCCGCCGGCGCAGGCCGCGACCGCCAGCGTCAGCGCCAGCGCGCCGACCAGCCCGGCGAGGCGTGGCCGGCGCCGGGCCTGGTTGAAGGGATCGTGCATGGAAACACTCCTCTCGTGATGCGGCCCGTTCTACGCGGCGCCCGGTCATGCCGGCGTTTCGCGCAGGCTTTATGCGGACGTGACGCGCTGCTGGCGCACCCTGGTCACGCCGGCCGCACAGCGGGTGGGGCGCCCACCCGCGCGGCCGGTCCAGCCGGACGGCCGTTGGGAACCGAGGGAGGCGGGGCGGTGCGGGTGCTGCTGGTGGAGGACGAGGTCGCGCTGGCGCAGGCGATCGCGCGTGGCCTGCGCCGCGAGAGCATCGCCGTCGACCTGGCGTTCAACGGCGCGGACGCGCTGGAGAAGGCGGCGGTCAACCGCTACCAGGTGATCGTGCTGGACCGGGACCTGCCCGAGGTGCACGGCGACGAGGTCTGCCGCCAGCTGGCGGCGATGGGCGGCGTCCCGCGGATCCTCATGCTCACCGCCGCGGGCACGGTCGACGACCGGGTGGAGGGCCTCAACCTCGGCGCCGACGACTACCTGGGCAAGCCGTTCGCGTTCAGCGAGCTGCTCGCGCGGCTGCGGGCGCTGGCCCGGCGCAGCCGCGAGCCGACCCCACCGGTGCTGTCACGCCACGACGTCGTCCTGGACCCGGCCAGGCGGGAGGCGAGCCGCGGCGGGCACTTCCTGCGGCTGACCCACAAGGAGTTCGGCGTCCTGGAGCAGCTGCTGGCCGCCGACGGCGCGGTCATCAGCGCCGAGGAGCTCCTGGAGCGGGTGTGGGACGAGCACGCCGACCCGTTCACCCACACCGTCCGGGTCACCGTCATGAACCTGCGCCGCAAGCTCGGCAAGCCACCGCTGATCGAGACGGTGATCGGCGCGGGGTACCGGCTGTGAGGCACGGCGCCTGGCCGCGCTGGACGGCACGCCTCCGCCTGACGCTGTGGTACGGCGGGCTGTTCCTGCTCGCCGGCCTGGTGCTGGTGGGCACCAGCTACGTCCTGGTGCACCAGCGGCTCACCCCCAAGCCGGACAAGGTCTCCTGCGTCGGGGGCGGGACCGGCCAGCCGCCCCAATGCAGCAGCATCGCCGAGGGTGAGGCCGGTCCGGCCGCGCGGGGCGGCGTCGAGATCACCGAGATCCAGACCAGCGTCATCTCCACCGCGATGCGGGCGTTCCTGCAGACGATGCTGCTCACGCTCGCGCTGACGACGCTGCTGTCGCTCGGGCTCGGCTGGGTGGTGGCCGGGCGGGTGCTGCGTCCGCTGCAGCGGATCACCGCCACCGCCAGGCGCCTGTCAGAGCGCAACCTGCACCAGCGGATCGCCCTGGACGGGCCGGACGACGAGCTGAAGGAGCTGGCCGACACCTTCGACCGGATGCTCACCCGGCTCGACACCGCCTTCGACTCGCAGCGCCGCTTCGTCGCCAACGCCTCGCACGAGCTGCGCACGCCGCTGGCGATCACCCGCGCCGAGGTGGACGTCGCCCTGGCGGACCCGCACGCCCCGGCCGCGGAGCTCCGCGCCACCGCCGAGCGGGTGCGGGACGCCACCGACCGCAGCGAGCGGCTGATCGAGGGGCTGCTGACCCTCGCCCGCAGCGAACGGGAGCTGCGCTCACGCGAGCCGGTCGACCTGGCCGACGCCGCCGCCGCGGCGCTGGAGCACGCCCGGCGCGACGGCGGCCCCGCCGGCGTGCGCGCGACCAGCACCCTGCGGCCCGCCCCGGTCGAGGGCGACGCCGCCCTGCTGGAGCGCATGATCGCCAACCTGGTCGAGAACGCCGTGCGCCACAACCAGCCCGGCGGCTGGCTGCACGTCGCCACCGGCGGCGGCGACGGCCGCGCCTTCGTGCAGGTCGCCAACGGCGGCCCGAGCGTCCCGCCGGAGCAGGTCGAGTCGCTGTTCGAGCCGTTCCGCCGGCTGGAGGGGCGGGTCGCCTCGCTCGACCGCGGCGCCGGCCTCGGCCTGTCGATCGTCCGCTCGGTCGCGCGGGCCCACGGCGGCGACGCGCACGCCCGGGCGCTGGGCGGCGGCGGCCTGGAGGTCACCGTGCGGCTGCCGGCCCGCGCCGGCGCCGCCGCGGCTCACCCCGGCCGGCTGCCCCCGCGCACCCCGGCGGAGGTCGCCGCGCCGGCGCCACCCAGCCAGCGGTCCAGGTAGCCGGCCACGGCCGCGTCCGCCAGGGACTCCGCGCGGGCGGCGACGTAGCCGTCCGGGCGGACCAGCACCATCCCCTCGCGCCCGACGCCGTAGCGCCGCCGCACCTGGCCGCCGGGGTCGCGGAGGGTCGACTCCGCGGCGCGCCCCTCGGCGCCGCCGCCGCCGCCGTTGCCGTCGGCGTCGGCGGCCACGTACCAGGCGCGGACCTGGCCCGGATGGGCCGCCAGCAGCGGGCGCACCAGGTCGTGCGGCAGCGGTGCCGCCGCGGCAGGGAAGACCAGCAGGGAGAACTGGTCGCCGCGCAGCACGCGCAGCAGGTGGCCGGCAGCGTCCCGACCCGGTTCCCGCAGCACCACGTCCGGGGCGCGGTCGCCGGCCACCGGCGCCGGCGGCCCGTCCGCGGCCGGCCGCCGGTCGCCGGCCGCGTAGGAGATGTCGAGCTGGGCGAGGGCCGTCTCGATGGTCGCCCGGACCTTCGGCCGCTCCAGGAGCAGCGGCGCCAGCCGCCGGCGGGCGAGGGCCGAGACCGGGTTGCGCAGCAGGGTCATGCGGGTGAAGCGGCGGGTCCCGCGGACCGTCCTGCGCACCGCCGGCTCGCGCTCGACCGCGTAGGTCGCCAGCAGCTCATCGGGCGCCAGGCCGGCACTCACCAGCGCCAGCTTCCAGCCCAGGTTGAAGCTGTCCTGCATGCCGATGTTCATGCCCTGGGCGCCGACCAGCGAGTTGACGTGCGCGGCGTCGCCGGCCAGGAACACCCGCCCCCTCGACTGGTGGTCGACCGCCCGCTGGTTGATCCGGAAGCGGCCCGCCTCCTTGAGCTCGACGATCCGCACGCCGGGCGGGCCACAGGCGTCGACCGCGCCCTGCACCTCGGCGAGGGTGACGTCGCCCGTCGGCGCCTGCCGGCCGGTGTAGGCGACGGCGACGCGGTGCAGCCCGCCGCGCATCGGGAAGAAGGTGGTGAAGTTGCCCCGGTCCAGGAACGCGAACAGCTCGTCGTACGGCAGCGGCCACTCGACCCGCAGGTCGGCGACGGCGAAGCTCTCCTCCAGCGCGTCACCGACGAAGCGCAGCCCGAGCTGCTCGCGGATGGGGCTGTGCGCCCCGTCGCAGGCCACCAGCCAGCGGCTCAGGACCTCCACGCGCCGGCCGTCCGGGTCCCGCAGGGTCGCGGCCACGCCGTCGTCCCGCTCGGCGACCGCCAGCAGCCGCGTGCCCCGTCCCACCCGCACGCCCAGCCCGGCGAGGTGCCGCTCCAGCAGCGCCTCGATCTCGTTCTGCGGGAACATCAGCAGGAACGGGAACGGCGTCTCCAGGCGGCCGAGGTCGAAGTGGGCGATCCGGTGGCGTTCGCTGAAGACGTTGAACCTGGTGATCGGCAGCGCCCGCTCGATGGCGGCGTCCGCGACCCCCATCCTGTCGAGCGACTCCAGGGTGCGGGCCTGGACCCCCAGCGCCCTGGTCTCGGTGGTGTGGTGGGTGGCCTGGTCGATCACCCGCACCTGCACGCCGCGCCGGGCGAGCTCGTTGGCCAGGGTGAGGCCGGTCGGGCCGGCGCCCACCACCAGCACCTCGCAGCTATCGGTCATTGCTGAGCACCTCCGATGCGCCTGGCCACGCCCGCCTCAGCGGGTGGCCAGCGAACCCGGCCGCGGCTGGTCGAAGACCTTGCCGCGCAGCCGGTCCAGAAGCGGCAGGGGCAGGGCGGCGACGGTGGCGAGCAGGCGGGCGTCCCTGCCGACCAGGTAGCGCCGCCGCGGCCGGCGCCGGGCGATCGCTTGCCACACCACCGCCGCGACCACCTCGGGGTCGCTGCCGCCCGCCTCCCGGGCCAGCGACCGGGCCATCATGTGGCGGTAGGCGTCGCCGTACAGCGCCCAGCCGTCCGGGCCGAATTCCTGTTCTGCCGCCCGCACGTCCCGTTCGAGCTTGTCGACCGCGTCGGTGCGGATGCTGGCCGGCTCCACGAGCACCACGCGGATGCCCCACGGCGCCAGCTCCAGGCGCAGCGCGTCCGTCAGCGACCGCAGCGCGTGCTTGGCCGCGGCCAGCGGGCCGGCGAACGGCATGGTGATGCGGTCGCCGATCGACCCGATCATCACGATGCGCCCCTTGGCCCGCCGCAGCAGCGGGAGCAGCGCCTGGGTCACGGCGACTTGGCCCTCCACGCTGGTGGCGAGCTGCCAGCGGAGCTTGTCGGGCGGCACCAGCTCCACGGGCCAGGCGACCCCGATCCCCGCGTTGTTGACCAGCGCGTCCAGGCCTCGGTCGGCGACGTGGGAGCGCACGACCTCGGTCGCCTGGCCGATCTCGCCTGAGGCGGTGACGTCCATCAGCAGCCCGGTCAGCGGCCCGTGCGCGGCCTGTTCGAGGGCGTGTGCGTCCTGGTGGCGCCGAACCGTCGCGAACACGTGGAAGCCGTCGCGGCACAGTCGCAGCGCCGTGGCGCGGCCGATCCCGGTCGACGCGCCGGTCACGACGGCGTGTCGGTTGCTGCAGGGCATGGCTCCTCCGATGCGTCGGGGTGCTGGCGCCCGACCGGCCCGCCCAGCTCGCCGGTCAGGTAGTGCTGCAGCACCGGCGCCACCGTGGCCACCAGCGTCGGCGCCTCCATGGCCACCACCGGCGGCAGCCGCAGGACGTAGCGGGTCAGCGCCAGGCCGAGCAGCTGGCTGCCGACCATCCCGGCCCGACGGGCCGTGTCCGGCGACCGCCCGGCGACCGACTCGACGGCGCCGAGGACCTGCGCGGCGAAGATGGTCCGCATCTGCTCGGCGGCGTCGTCGCGGACCACCGCCGACCGCAGCAGCAGGGTGATCGCCTCGTCGGCGAGGCGGCCCTCCCAGCGGGTGACGAAGTGCCGGGCCAGCGCCTCGCCGAGGCGCTCTGGCGGTTGGCCGGTGAGGTCAGGCAGCCGCAGGTCGACGTCGACGGCCGCCTGGAACAGGCGGGGCTTGCTGCCGTAGTAGCGCATGACCATCGAGGGGTCGACACCGGCCGTCGCGGCCACCGCGCGGATGGTGGTGGCCTGGTACCCGACCGCGGAGAACGACTGCCGTGCGGCGGCCAGGATCGCCCTCCGCGTCGGTGCCGAGCGTTCGGTAACCGCCACGCACGGTTGGGTGCCACGAGTGTTGGCCAACAAACGTTGGCATTCCCGCCCGGGACGGGCGGATCAGCTCGCCGTCCGCGCCAG
Source organism: Actinomycetes bacterium (assembly GCA_035640005.1). GTDB lineage: Bacteria > Actinomycetota > CALGFH01 > CALGFH01 > CALGFH01 > DASQWY01. The sequence goes on along the minus strand of DASQWY010000326.1, from coordinate 12,101 downwards.
GCGGGTGTCGATCTCCCGGATCAGCTCGGGCGGCAGCGGGCCCTTGGCCTCGGCGGCGAGGCCTTCGCGCAGCTCGGCCCGGTTCTTGACGCCCAGGACGACCGTGTCGACCCCCGGCATCGACAGCGCGTACCGGTGGGCCAGCGACGCGGCCGGCTCGCCGAGCTCGCGGGCCAGCGCCCGCCACGGCGCCGCACGGCGGTAGTCGGCCGCGGTCGGATCGTCGGCCGGCAGGTCGCGGTCCAGCCGGTCGGTCAGCGCGCCGGCCTGGACCGCCCGGATCCCCATCACCCCGACCCCGCGGGCGTGGGCCGCGGCGATGATCTCGCGCGGCCGGGCCGGCTCCTCGAACCGGCGCAGCTCCCCGGCCGAGTCCAGCGGGTTGGTGATCGCCTGCACCGCGCCCGGCGCCGGGTCCTCGGCAAGCACCTCCAGCACCACGCTTGGCACGCCGACGGCGGTGATCCCCCATGCCCCGATCCGTCCCTGCGCCACCAGCCGCTCGAACGCGGGGCGCGCCGCGTCGGCGAACAGCCGCCTGGGCGTGCGCCGCTCGCCACCCTGCCCCTGCTCGGCGACCAGGTAGCCGTGCAGGAAGAACAGGTCCACGTGGCCGAGCTTCATGCGATCCAGGCTCTCGTCCAGCGAGCGTTCGAGCTGACCGGGCAGCTCCGGCGCGGGCGGGTTGCTGACGCGGTGCTTGGTCGAGACCCGCACCCCGGCCGGCAGGTGCCCGCCGAACGCCTCGCCGACGACCCGCTCCGCCTCGCCGTCGCCGTACCTCGGCGCCACGTCGAGCAGGCTGATGCCCGCGTCGACCGCCTCTCGGACGGTTGCCACCGCCTCCTCGCGGCTGGTCGGGCCCCACAGCCGCCCGAGCCCGCCGCCACCGAGCGTCAAGGCGCTGACCGGCCCCAGCCGCCCGAGCGTCCTTGTCTCCATCGCGCCGGCCCTCCCGGTCCTCGCCTCCTCCGGGTAACGGACCGTGGTCGCCTAGCCCGGTTCCGTGGCCGCAAACCGACCGGTGATCCGCGGCCTGGCGTGACCGTGGCCGCCTCACGAGGTATGCAGGTGACTGAGGAGGTGCCATGCCATGCCGATTCCACGGACGATCGGTCGCTGGAACAAGGTCGGGCTGAACCGGGTCACCAGGCGCCTGGCGCCGTGGCTGCCAGGCTTCGGCGTCGTGGTGCACCGCGGCCGGCGCTCCGGCCGTCTCTACCGGACGCCGGTGAACGTCTTCCCGACCCGGGACGGCTACCGGTTCGCGCTGACCTACGGCCCCGACACCGACTGGGTCAGGAACGTCCTGGCCGCGGGCGGCTGCGAGCTGCGGACGCGCGGCCGCACCGTCCGGCTGGCCGCGCCGCGCCTGTACCACGACGAGCGCCGCCGCGGCATCCGCCCCTTCGAGCGCCAGGTTCTCCGGCTGCTCGGCGTCGCCGACTTCCTGACGCTGGAGATCCCGCTGGCCCCCCGGTCCACCGGCCAGGGCGACGAGGCAGCCAAGCTCGCGTAAGCGAAAACCCTCCAGGTGCCGTCGCTCACGGCTCGGGCGTCACCGGTCGTCCGGCGGCCGTCCGCAGCAGCGCGGTGATGGCGGACCAGCCCGAGGTTGGCACGGCCGCGGCGGGTGAGTAGCCGGGCGCGTGCGGCGGGATGCGCACCCGCAGCGCCCCGGGGACGATCCGGAACCGGATCGGCGGGTCCAGGAGCGTCGCCTCACCGTCGATGCCGATCTCCACCGGCCGGGTCGATCGCAGCTCGAAGCTGGTGTCGGTCCATTCCACCCAGCCGGGGAAGCGGCGCACCTGGCGGACCGCTGCCAGTTCCACGAACCAGGCGATGTCGTCCGAGGACCGGAAGCTGGCAGCGACGATGCCGAGGGTTCCGGCGTCGATGCGCCGCCTGGACCCGAAGCCGTCCCCGCTGTCCAGCTGGTAGCGGTCGTTGGAGACCATGACCAGGTGCGCGGATTCGTGTTCGGTCCCGTCCGGTCCGGTGAACCGCAGGTCGAACGGAGCGGCGCGCGGGCCGAGCATGCCCGGCAGCAGCTCCAGGGCCGTGCCCACCTTGCGGTCGCGGTAGGCCGGGGACTGCACGATCTTGGCGTACAGGCCCGCGGTGGCGTTGTTGACGAACACCCGGTCGCCGACCAATCCGAGGTCGATGCGGCGCTCCACCGCCTCCCCGAACGCGTCCAAGGCCCCCACCACGTCGTCGCGGTCCAGCCCCAGGTCCATCGCCAGATGGTTGCGGGTCCCCGCGGGCACGCAGACGAAGGCGAGGTCGTGCCGCATGGCGACCCCGGCCACCAGCGCCTGCGAGCCGTCCCCACCGGCCATGCCGAGCACGTCCGCGCCGCGGGCCGCCGCGTCCTCGGCAAGCCGCAGCAGGTCGTCGCCGGGCGCCAGCACGATCGGCTCGATGCCGCGCCGGCGGGCCTCGGCCACCAGCCCGAACCGCTCGACCTTCCCACCACCCGACCTGGGGTTCATCAGCAGGACCGGCCGCACCGCCGGGCCCACGGCCACCCCAGGGGTCGGGCCGCTCCTGAGCGATCCGAGGTCGCGTCCCAGCGCGTAGCGGGTCGCCACCACCGAGACCGCCACCAGCGCGACCAGGAACAACAGCTGCAGCAGGTCACCGAGGACGACCACCAGGACGATCGACGCCAGCACGGCCGCCACCGCCGCCACGGTGAGGACCAGCCGGCGCCTTCCGGTCCGGGTGAGCGCGTGGGCGGCCACGCTGATCCCCGCACCGAGGCACAGGATCGCCGCCAGCAGCACGAACAGGTGCTGGAGCAGCGCCGCGGCGGCCACCACGACCAGGACGGCGGCCGCGGCCAACGCCACGACCGCGCTCAGCCTTCGTCGTGCGGGCACCGACTTCATCACGGGGGGCGCCGGACCCGAGAGCGGGCCCGCCGGGCAAGCATGCGGACGAAGTCGGCCACCGCGGGAACCGCGCCCCGCTTGAAGCCCAGGAACAGCGCGATGACCAGCAGGCCATAAACGACGGTCCGCAGCTGCCCGAAGTCGATCAGGACCTCGTCGAGCACCGCGAACACCACCGTTCCCAGCACGGGTCCGAGCAGGGTCCCCAGCCCGCCGAAGGCGAGCATCACCAGGACCCGGACGTCGACGTTGCCGAAGTCGAAGGTCGAGGGGCTGATGAACCCGTCGCTGTGCGCGAAGACGGCTCCGGTGAGCCCGAGCATGGCGGAGCCGATCACGCCGGCGTAGGCGCGGTAGCGGGCCACGGCGACCCCGGCCAGCTCGGCGGCGAGCTGGTTGTCGCGAAGCGCGCGGAAGGCCCACCCGATGTGGGATCGCTGGAGCGCGCGGAACACGACCAGGAAGGCGACGAGCATGCCCAGGAACAGGTAGTAGGCGGCGACGCGATCCTGCAGGAAGGTGTCGGCGCCGGCGGAGACGAGCAGGCCGGTCTCGCCTCCCGTCAGGTCCCGCTGGCCCAGCAGGAGGCTGGCGAACGACAGGGACAGAGCGAGCGTCACGATGCCGGTGAAGATCACGTCCAGCGAGCGGCGCACCGCCACCCAGCTGAGAAATCCCCCCAGGGCCGCGGCCAGGGCCGCGGCCAGCAGCATCGCCACGACCATGGGAACCTTCGCCCTGTCGGCCAGGATGGCGGAGGTGTAGCCGCCCACCCCGGCGAGCGCGCCGACGCACAGGAACAGCTGGTTGGTGCTCCCGAAGATCACGTTGAAGGCGATGGCGTAGGCGCCGAAGACCAGGGCGTCCACGGCCAGCCGCATCAGGTACCTCGAGTCGCCCAGCCACAGGGGAACCAGGGCGAGCACGGCGCCGGTGACGGCGATCGGCCAGAAGGCCCGGGCCAGTGACCGCGGCGGCCTGGCGCTGACCCCGAGGGGCGCGGCGCCGGACTCCACGACCGCGTCGGGCTCGGCGGCCACCCGCTACCTCCCCAGCAGGCCGCGCGGCCGCGCGACGATGGTGAGCGCCGCCGCTACCAGCAGCACGATGGTGGTGATGTACTGCCCGATGTAGAACGCGCTCACCGTGCTGACGATCCCCAGGAGCACGCCGGCCAGGAAGGCTCCCGCGACGTTGCCCAGGCCGCCGACGACCGCGACGATCAGGGCCAGGATGGTGAAGTCGAACCCGGCGGTCACGGTCACCGGCGAGGTCATCGAACGGGTCTCGGCGACCAGGGCCGCCAGGGCGCCGCTGGCCGCGAAGATCAAGGTGCGCACCGCCGCCGGGTTGATGCCGACCAGCCGCGCGCCCACCTCGTCCTGGATCACGGCGTTGGCGGCCCGCCCCGGCGTGGTGACGCGGAAGAGCAGCAACAGGGCGGCCACCGCCAGTGAGATGCCCGTGGCCAGCAGGCTTCCCACCCCCATGCGCACGCCGAGGATCGGCACGGGCTCGCCGCCGATCGCCAGGCGCAACGCCCCGGTCGGAGAGCGCCACAGCAGCAGCCCGTCGACGACGAAGGCCACCCCCAAGGTCAACAGCAGGCCAAGCAGCACCCGGTGCTCCCCTCGCTGCCGGTACACGGGCCGCATCAGGGTCCTGTCCAGGACCACGCCGGCGGCCGCGCCCGCCACCAACCCGGCGCCCGCCGCCAGCAGCGCCGGCGCGCCGGTGGTGAGGGCGAGCGCCACCACCATCGCCGCCAGCACGGCGATCTGGCCGTACGCCAGGTTGAGGACGCCGCCCAGGCCGTAGACGAGGGTCATGCCCACGCCCAGCAGCCCGAACTGCAAGCCCAGGACGATCCCGTCCAGGATGACGGCCTTCATGCCACGCCCAGGTAGGCCCGGCGCACCTCAGGATTGCGCGCCAGCTCCTGCGACGCGCCCTCCAGGCGGATGCGGCCGTTCTCCAGCACGTACCCGTGGTCGGCGAGCGACAGCGCCAGCGGCACCTGCTGCTCGGCGACCAGGAGCGTCATGCCCCGCTCCTTCAGGACCTGCAGCGCCGCGTACGCGCTCCGGGCCAGCTTGGGGGCCAGCCCCGTGGTGGGCTCGTCGAGCATGAGCAGGCGCGGGCGGGACATGAGGGCCCGGCCCACCGCCAGCATCTGCTGCTCGCCGCCGCTGAGGCTGCCGGCGGGCTGCCTGCGGCGCTCCTGGAGGCGGGGAAACAGCTCGAAGACCAGCTGCATGGCGGACGGGTCGGGCCGGCCCGGGTAGGCACCGAGCAGCAGGTTCTCCCGCACGCTCATGCCGGGGAACAGGTGGCGCTCGGCCGGCACGTAGGCCAGGCCCGCCCGCGCGATGCGGTGGGCCGGACGACCGGTGATGTCCTCACCGTCGAAGCGCACCTGGCCCGCGGCGACCGGCAGCAGCCCGCACAGCGCCCGGAACAGGGTCGTCTTGCCCGCGCCGTTGGAGCCGATGATGGCCACGGCCAGGCCCGCGCCAACCTCGACGTCGACGCCTTCCACCACGTTCTGCCCCAGGTACCCGGCCGACAGGCCGGACACCTCAAGCATCGTGGTCCTGGCCGAGGTAGGCGTCGACCACGTCGGGGTGGCGCATGACGGCCTGCGGCACACCCTCGGCCAGGATCCTCCCGTAGTTGAGGACGATCACCCGCTCGGCCAGGCTCATCACCGCCTGCATGACGTGCTCCACCCAGATGATGGTGATCCCAAGTGTGTCACGGGCGGTGCGCACGATCTGCAGGGAAGCGGCCAGCTCCGCGTCGTTGAGTCCCGCCATCACCTCGTCGATGAGCAGCAGCCGAGGCCGGCCCGCCAGCGCCTTGGCCAGTTCGAGGAAGCGCTGCTGGTGGAGGTTGAGGCTGCCCACGGGCTGGTCGGCCCGGCGCTCCAGGCCGACGAAGGCCAGCGCCTCCCGTGCGCGCCGGATCGCCTCCGGCTCTGCCACCACACCGCCACCGTGGCCGAACATCGCGCCGAGCACGACGTTCTCCAAGGTCGTCATGGACCCGAAGGCCAGCGGGGTCTGCATCACCATGGCGATCCCGCGGCGCCGGACCCGGTGGGCGGCGAGCCCGTCCACCCGCCTGCCGGCCAGCGTCACCCTCCCGGCGGAGGGGCGCTCCAGGCCGCCGATGATCTTCAGCAGGGTGCTCTTGCCGGCGCCGTTGGGGCCGACGACGGCGAGGATCTCGCCCTCCTCGACCCCGAAGGTGACGCCGTCGACGGCTGGGAGGCCACCGAAGCGCTTGGCCAGCGCGTCGGCCGCCAGCAGCGCCATGCGCCCGCTATTGCGGCTGGAACGGCGTGAGCGGCTGGGAGATCAGCAGCCGCTGCGGGTACCAGCTGCCCGCCTTGTTCACTCCTTCGGGGGCCGGGCCGCGGCCGATCAGGTCGAAGGCGATCTGAGCGTTGGCCAGCTCTCCCCACTCGGTCCAGCGCATCTGGAACGCGTAGCCGGGAATGTTGAAGGTGTTGGCGTGCAGGTACCTGGCGATGGCGGCGGGATCGTCGCCCACCTTACCGACCGCCTCGGCCACCATCTTGACGATCCCGTACCCGGCCAGGGCGTCGTCCTCCAAGAAGCCGCTGCTGGGGGACGCCTGCAGGAAGCGGCGGGCCAAGGCCTGGTACTGGCTGCTCTGGAAGTCGGCGCAGCTGAAGTCGGCGTAGCGGCCGATGGCCGCGTTCTTTGCCCCCTTGACCACCAGGGAGCGCGGCGTGTAGGCGCCGGTGACCGGCACGTGGAAGCCGAGGTTGGCCGACTGGACGGTGATCGGTCCCGAGCCGGGCGGATGCCCGGTCGCCACGATGATCTGCGGGTTGGAGCGCTGCAGCGCGCGCAGGTAGGTGGTGAAGTCGGTCTCGCCCACCGGGGCCACCTCGACCTGGAGCTTGACGTCGGGTGCGGTCGCGAATTCCTTTTCCAGCGCCGACTTGAGCGCCTGCCCCCAGGCGTAGTCGGCGACGATGGCTCCCACCCGCTTCAGCCCCTTGCTCTGGACGTACTGCCGGATCGGGCCGGCGACCATGGGCGCGGCGGGCAGGCAGGTGCGGAACGTGTACCGGCTGGCCGAGGTGAGGATGGCGCCCGATCCGGCCTTCACGAGGAACAGCGGCACCTTGCTCTGCTCCGCGGTTCGGGCCGTGGCCAGCCCGACGTCGCTGGAGATGATCCCGCCGACCGCCACGACGTGCTCCCGGTCGATCAGTCGTTCGATCTCGCGGGCTCCCACATCGGCCTTGGATTGGTCGTCGGCCACCACCAGCTCGAGCCGGCGACCGCCGGCCTGGTTGAGCTCGTTCACGGCCAGTTGCATGCCGGCGCGCACCTGCACGCCCCAGGGCGTGAAGTTGCCCGTCAGCGACGTGAGCACACCAATGCGGATCGGCTTGCCGCTCCCCGACCCACCCTGGGTCTTGCCGCCGCCGCACGCCGCCAGCAGAAGGGCCACCGCCAGCAGGAGCAAGAACCGTCCGATCCCGGAACGATGCCTCATGGTCTCCTCCGGTCTCCCAGGCTTCCGTCGTGCCTTGGGACGAAGGTCAGGCGGCAGGTGCCGGCCTGGTTGGGGTCGCCGCCGTCATAAACGGCATCCGGGTATGGATACTGACACAGCGGACGGGCCACCGCCTGCCCGTTGATCACCACAGTGGGCGGTCAGGGTGCGGCGGCAGCGCCGGGGGCGGCTTTGCCGCCGGCGAGCGTCGCCTCCAGCTCCCTGCGGGAGCTGATCCGCAGCTTGCGGTAGGCGCTGCTGAGATGGACCTCCACGGCCTTCACCGTGACGAAGAGCGCCTGGGCGAGTTCCTTGTTGCTCATGCCCTCCGCCGCCATCCGGGCGACCCGGCGCTCGCTGGGCGTCAGCGCGTCCACTCCCGTCAGCACCAGCCTGCGGGGTCGCGCGCCCATCGCGGCGAGCTCGTCCTGCGCCCGTCGCACCAGCCCGGCCGCGCCCGCCCGGTAGGCGAGCTCCAGCCCCTCGCGAAGCGGTGCCTGGGCCTCCCCGCGCCGGTTGCCGCGGCGCGGGGCGGCGCCGAGGTCGACGAGCGCCCGCGCGTGCTCGACCTGGGCCTGGGCTCCTTCGAGCACCGCGGCCGCCTCACCAAGCAGCGCCTGGCCCTCCAGACCACCCTGGACGAGCCCGAGCGCCCGGAGCGAGATCCCGACCGTCCGCGGCGCCCCCCACTGGCGTGCCAGCTCGAGCTCTTCGTGGGCGAGCGGGAGCGCCTCGGAACGGCGACCGAGCCGGTACAGGGTCAGCGCGGCCTGGGAGCGCCAGGGAAGAAACCCAGGGTTGTGGAAGCCGTACGCCACCATGACCCGCCCGAGCGTCCGGAAGCCGACGAGGGCCTGCTCGAGCCGTCCCGCCTCCAGGTCGACGCGCGCCCGACCGTAGAGCCATGGATACCGGAAGTTCATGGTGATCCGCTCGTCCAGGTCGATGGACTCAAGGACCCCTACGGCCGCCGCCACCTCGCCGCGGTCGATCAGGATGTCGGCCAGGTAGCCGACACGCCACAGGTTCAGCGTGGCCGTCACGGCCAAATCGAGCTCGGAACCGCGCAGGTCCTCCTCTGCCTCGCGGAGGTCGCCTCGCTGCGCGGCGGCACACCCCCGGTACAGCAGGAGGTAATGGGCGTTGACGAGGTCGCCGCGGCGACGTGCGGCCGCCAGCGCCTCGCCGACGAAGCGGGTCACGGCCTGGACCTCGTCCGCGCAGAGGAGTGCGAAGAGGGCGTTGACCCCAAGGATGACGTCGCTTGACCGGAGCAGCAGCCCTTCGTCGAGGGCGGCAACGGCGAGCGCCACGCAGCGCTCGCGTGCGCGGCCCGCCCAGGCGTCGTGGAAGGCGAGGATCGCGCGCATCAGGGCCGCGCCTGGACCAGCACCGAGTGTCTGCTCCTGGATGTGGGCGATCCGCTCGACGGCCACGGCATGTTGGTCCAGGTCCATGGACGCGAAGTCGATCAGGGCCGCCTCGAGGAGCTGGCCAAGCTCCGGCCGGCGCCCACCGAGCAGGCCGATCGCGGTCTGGAGGACGTCCTGGCGACCCCGAGCCGGTGCAGCAGCTCTGCCCGTTCCGCGTCGGTGACCGGCTCGGCCAGCGCACGCCGCAGGTAGGCGACGGCCGCCTGCGGCGCCCCCTGGGAAAGCGACTGCTCGGCCGCCCGCCGCAGGACCTCGCTGACGAAGCGGTCGCCGGTCGGCAGTGTGGCCAGCAGATGCGCGGCGGCCTGCTGGGAGGGCGCCCCGGCCGCGACGAACAGCTCGGCGGCGCGCCGGTGGGCGCTCGAGCGCTCGTCCGCGCTCAGCTGCTGGTAGATGGCGGTCCGCACCACCGGATGGACGAACTCCAGCGGGTCCTCCATTCGCAGGAGCCCGGAGCGGACCAGCATCGTCGCAGCCTGGGCGGCCGGCTCCACGCCCAGGTCGGCCAAGGCCGCGGCGTGCTGCAGGCGGGTCCCGTCCCCCAGCACCGCGGCGGCCCGGGCCAGCGTGTCGGCCACGGCGGGCAGGCGGGCCAGCCGCAGCGAGACCGCCCGGGCCACCGCCTCCGGGCCCGTCTTGAGCACCCGGCCGGCGCTGGCGGCGATGGGGGCGACGCGCTCCTGGGCCAGGGTCTCCAGCAGCGCCCGCAGGTACAGCGGATTGCCCCCGGTGGTCGTCTCGCAGGCAGCGACGAAGGCCGGGTCGGGTTCGACCGCAAACGCGTCGCGGGCCAGCGCCGCCACCGCCGCGGTCCGCAGCGCGCCGGGCCGCAGCACCGCCGCGGCGGGATCGGCCAGCACCTCGGTCAGCAGCGCCGCCTGGGGGCTCTGCTCGGGCGGCCGGGCGGCCACGGCGACCAGCAGCGGCAGCCCCTCCAGCCGGCGGGCCAGGTAGGCGACCCAGCGCAGGGACGTGACGTCGGCCCAGTGCAGGTCGTCAATGGCCAGCAGCGCCGGCCGCCGCAGGGCCAGGTTGGCGGCAAGCCAGTACAGCCCGTGCAGCATGGCGAAGGAGCTATCGGCCGCGTCCCCGCCGGCGGTCGGCTGCTGGAACAGTGGCAGCGCCAGCCCGGCCGCGCCGGCGGTCAGCTCGGCGCGTTCCTCGGCCGAGGCGCGGGCCAGCAGCGGCTCAAACAGCTGGCGCACGACGCCGAAGGCGAACTCCCGCTCCAACTCCCCCGCGCGGGCGGCCAGCACCTCCAGCCCCGCCGCCCGGCCGGCGGCGCGCGCCACGCCGAGCAGGCGGGTCTTGCCCATGCCGGCCACGCCCTCGACGACCAGCAGCCGCCCGACCCCGCCGCCGACCGCGGCTACCAGCCCCTGGATCGTGGCGATCTCGGCCTCGCGCTCGAGCAACGCGGGCTGAGACGGGAGGCGGCGGGCATGGCCATGGGACACCGGTCGTCATCGTAGGGACGGGCGCCCCCAACGACTAGGGCAGGAGGTAGGGGCCGCCCCTAACGCCAGCGGGTCGGCTCGTCGCCCACGATCGTCCCACCCGATCGAAACGAGGTGGGACATGCGCAACGCTCTGCGACGCCCGACCCGGCAGCGGCCGCCCGTGCGGCTGCCGGTCCTGCTCGGGCTCGTCCTCACGGTCGCGCTCGGGGCCGCGGCCTGCTCGACGGCCTCGACCAGGATCGGTACGGACCGGCCCGGGTCGTCGGGGCAGGGGCGGCTGGTCGACATCGGCGGCCGCCGCCTTACCTGGAGTGCCAGGGGACCCCGTCGCCTACGGTCGTGTTCGTTTCCGGGCTCGGCGACAGCGGCGAGACGGCCTGGCGGACGGTCTGGGGCCAGGTGGCCCGCAACGCCCGCGCCTGCGTCTATGACCGGGCCGGCTTGGGCCGCAGCGACCCCAATCCCATGCCCGCGACCTACCAGGCCACCGACGACGACCTCCACGCGCTGCTGCAACGAGGGCACATCCCGGGCACGTACGTGCTGGTCGGCCACTCCCTCGGCGGCCTGCTGGCACGGCTCTACGCCCACCAGCACCCCGCCGACGTCGCCGGTGTCGTACTGGTGGACGCCACGCCGGTCGACTGGTTCCCGACCGTGCAGCGGCTGCTCCCGGCTGCGCTCCTCAGCCTCCTGACCCACAACCCCGAGGGGTTCGACCTGCGCCACGGGCTCACCGCCCTGACCCCGCTGGATCGACCGGGCGTGCTCGACCGTCGTCCCCTGGCGGTCATGTGGGCACCCAACCAGCCGCCTCCCGGCCTCCCGGCGTCCACCACCCAGGAACTGGCACGCAGCTGGGAGGCTGAGCAGGCACGGCTGGGACGGCTCTCCTCGGCCAGCCGCCTGCAGCGGGTCCCTGGAAGCGGCCACTATCTCCAGCGCGACCGGCCCAAGCTGGTGCTGGCACGGATCGACGAGGTCCTGCGCGCACTGCAATGAAGCCCACCACCGGATGAACCGACACCACCAGGAGGGCACGATGGACGACGGTACGGAGCTGGCGCTGACCCAGCCGTCGGCGCGGCGCCGGGACTACGAACTGCGGCGAGGCGACCAGGTCATCGGCCGGCTGCGCTTCCCGCCGGGCGGGCGGTCGGCGGCTCTGGCAGACGGAGCAGCCATCGGATCCTTCACGCTGACCGGAAGCCGAGGACGCGTCGTCGCCCGCCGCGCGCCGCGGCAGGCCGCGATCGCCACGGTCGAACGCGAACACGCGGGCGCGGCGGTGATCCGCCTCGCCGGCCGGCCCCCGCTCGCCTGGCGGCGGGCGGGCCGCCGGCAGCGCTGGGCGATCGCCGCCGGTGACGTCGCCCTGCTGGAGTTCTCCGCCGCGCACGGGCTGCTGCGGGCGTCGGTGTGGATCACCACCCACCAGGAGCTGCCCGAGCCGACCGCGGTGCTGCTGTGCCTGGTCGGCGGGTTCCTCGCGCTCGGCGGCCTGCAGGCCGAGGCCGACGCCGGTGCGGCGGTTGGCGGGATCGTCGCGAGCGGAGCAAGCTAGTGCATTGGACGGCACGCCACGCGCACGGCGTCCGGTTGCGGACCTACGTGGACTACCGCCTCGGCCGTGGGCAGCCGTGGTGGCGCCAGACCTACAACGCGCTGCTCCGGCCGCTCACCGCGCCGTCGTTCGCGGAGTTCTGGCGGACCTGGAACCCGGTGTGGGGCTACTACCTGCACCGCTGGTTCTACCGGCCGGCGCGGCGGGT
>DASQWY010000325.1:0-2391 GCA_035640005.1 Actinomycetes bacterium | reverse complement strand
CTTCGGGTTGACATTTCCACAAGCCGGACCGTCAGGGCGTTGGCATACCCGCGCCAGGGGTCCAAGGCAACCGTGCCGACCTGGGCCAGCCAAGCCCGCGGTCGAGCATGTAGCCAGCTGTCCACCGCGGCCCTGGTACGGTCGGCCACCACGTCCAGCAGTCGGCTACCCTCTGGTGTTGACCCGCTTTCCCGGATACCTCGACAGTGGGCACGACGGCCCACAGGAGGTTCGGGATGGCAGCGCGAGCCAGGAGCAAGTTCCCACCGGGGTTTCGCCGCGATGCCGTGGCGTTGGTGCGCTCCAGTGGCCGGCCGGTCCGCCAGGTCGCTCGCGAGCTGGGGATGAGCTCGGAGACGCTGCGGAACTGGATCAAGCAGGACCGCATCGACCAGGGCGAGCTGGAGGGGCTGACCTCAAGCGAGCGGGAGGAACTGCGCCGGTTGCGTCGGGAGGTGACCGAGCTGCGGTTGGAGCGTGACCTGCTGGTGAAGGCGGCCGCGTTTTTCGCGAAGGAGACGACCAGGTGACCCGCTACCGGTTCGTGGCCCAGTACCAGCCCCAGTACGGGGTGCGGCGGTGCTGCCGAGCGGTGGACGTCTCCCCATCAGGCTTCTACGACTGGCACCGCCGCCTTGACAATCCCGGCCCTCGCGCCCGTGCCGATCAGGCGCTGACGGCCGAGATCCGCCGGATCCACCAGGCCAGTGGTGGCGCCTACGGCGCCCCTCGGATTCATGCCGAGCTGCAGATCGCCTGCGGGGTGCGGGTTGGCCGCAAGCGGGTGGCGCGGCTGATGCGCTCGGTCAACCTGGTGGGCTGCCATCGGCGCCGACGTTGGCGGCCAGGGCTGACCCGGCGTGATCCCAAGGCCAGGCCGGCTCCCGACCTGGTCAACCGGGCGTTCAGCCCGCCGCGGCCGGATCGGATCTGGCATGGCGACCTCACCGAGTTGCCGACCCAGGAGGGCAAGCTGTTCCTGGCGGTGCTGGTCGACGGCTGCTCGCGGCTGGTGGTCGGCCATGCGACCGGTGAGCATGCCACCGCCGAGCTGGCGGTGGGCGCGTTGGAACTGGCGATCGGCCGCCGCGGCCTGGTCGTTGACGAGCAGGGCGGGCTGATCTGCCACACCGACCAGGGCAGCACCTACACCGCGGCGGCGTTCAGCAAGCGGCTGGAACGCCTGGGCATCCGCGCGTCGATGGGATCGGTGGGCGACTGCTTCGACCACGCGCTGGTCGAGAGCTGGAACGCGACGTTGGAGTGTGAGCTGATCGACCGGCGGGTCTGGAGGACCAAGGCCGAGGCACGTCTGGAGGTGTTCTACTGGATCGAGGCCGTCTACAACCGGACCAGAAGGCACTCGGCGCTTGGCTACCTGAGTCCGGTCGAGTACGAGGCGACGCTGAGCATGGCACCGACCACGAGCAATCCAAGCACATAGGACAGTGTCCGGGAAACCGGGTCAGGTCTAACGCCCGCCGCGTCGACCCGCAGCTGGCCCGCCTGTACTGGGTGCAGATGGTCCAGCGCGGCAAGGACCACCTCGGCGCGCTGTGCGTGGTCGCCGCCCACCTGGCCGAGCGGGCCTGGACGGTCCTTGACCGTGGCATGCCCTACGTGATCTGCGACACCGACGGCACCCCGGTCAGCACCGAGCAGGCCAAGCAGATCATCGCCGAACACTGGACCGTGCCGGAGGAGGTCCGCCGGCGGCGGCGCAGCAGGAAGGCAAAGGGGAAGGCCCCTCAGCAAGTCCTCGCAGGACATGGCACTGGCGCTCAAGGCGCAACGAGGCGACCCTCCCCGCCGGCCAGTCTTGGCCGGCAGCGCCCCAACGTCAAGCCCACCAAACCACGCGCTTGACAACCCATCCTCCATAGGGAATCAGACCAGGACAATGCCGTCCTGACGCTCGCCAGTGAGCTGCGCGACCCGCGGCGGGCGCAGCGCTGAGCCGGACGGTAGTCCGCGACTGCCTGGAGTGCGCGCTGGGCCCGACCACCATGTGGGTTGCCCCCTCGGGGAGTGGTCCGGCCGCGCCGCAAGGAGCGCTTCATGCGATTGACCCATGCGGCGCGGCCGCGTTCTTGGCGGACCTTTCGGTCACGCCGCCTTCGGCGGCGATCCCAGCCTGACCTGGCTACCACGCACGGTGGCACGGCACGACTGGCTTTGACGCTACCGCGCGTGCGCGCTCGGAGCACGGCGGTCCCGTCCGCGACGGACCGCCGTGCTGATCCCGTAGGCGCACAGCCCACAACAGATCACCGCACCGATGGCCACCAGGATGACGGCCCACACTGGCATCGCCGGTCACCTCCTCCCACAAGCTCGCAGGCCCCGAGCCGGTGTCGCACCGGCGGTGCTCAGCGTGGCCCGCCGGCCGCC
>DASQWY010000324.1:0-6350 GCA_035640005.1 Actinomycetes bacterium | reverse complement strand
GCCGGCTACGACGTGGCCGAGGCCGCCCCGCCGCCGCTGGAGCCGTCGGCGGCCGCCTGGCTGGACCTGGTCGGCCACGAGCTGCGCGGGCTGTGGCCGCTGCTGGAGGCGGTCGGCTCCGACGGCGCCCGCCGCTTCCTGGCGGACGCGCTGCGGGCCGGGCCCGACGCCGGCGCCGACGGCTACGCCGGCGCGCTGGTCGCCCGCCACGCGGTCGCGCGCGCCTGGGCGGCGTTCCAGGAGCGGCACCCGCTGCTGCTCGGGCCGGTCAGCACCCAGCCGCCGTTCCCGGTCGGCCGCGACCTGGCCGGCGTGGAGGCGGTCGCCGGCATCCTCGGCAGCCTGCAGCTCACGGTGACGGTGAACCTGGTCGGGCTGCCGTCGGTGGCGGTGCCGGCCGGGCTCGGCGGCGGGCTGCCGCAGGGCGTGCAGCTGATCGGCCCCCGCTGGCGCGAGGACCTGTGCCTGGACGCCGCCGAGGCGGTCGAGGCGGCGCTCGGCACCCTCGGCCCGGTCGACCCGCGGGCCGCCTGAACGCGCCCTCAGCTGGCCGCCGCGCGCGGGAGGGCGGCCAGCAGCTCGGCCACCACCGCCCGGGTCGCCGGGGCGCGGTCCAGCTCGCCGCCGTCCAGGGCGGCGCGCAGGTCCTCGACCCGGTCCAGGTCGCGCAGGGGGGGCAGCAGCCCGACGGTGAGCCCGGCGCCGGCGGCGCGGGCCAGGGTCGCCTCGAACACCAGCTCGGTGCCCATCGGCACGCCGGCGAACAGCTCCGGCCGGCTGGCCTTGGCGGCGACCAGGTAGTAGCCGCCGTCCAGCGCCGGCCCGAGGACCACGTCGACGTCCGCCAGCAGGGCGAACGCCCGCCGGCAGCTGGCCGGCGGCAGGTGCGGGGTGTCGGCGCCAACGATCGCGACCCGCCCGGCGCCGGCGGCCAGCAGGTCGTGCAGGCAGGCGGCCAGGCGCTCGCCCAGGTCCGCGCCCCGCTGCGGCAGCAGGCCGAACCCGGGCGCCAGCCGCGCCAGCCGCGCCCGCGCGGCCGCCGGGGTGAAGCACAGCCAGGGGGCGGCGCCGGCGGCGCGCACCGCCGCCAGCGTGTCGGCCAGCATCGCCGCTGCCGCCCGCGCCGCGCCGGCCGCGCCCAGCGCCGGCGCCAGGCGGGTCTTGGCGGTCCCCGCGACCGGCTCCTTGGCGATCACCGCCAGCGCGTTTCGGGTCACCCGCGCGCCTCCAGCAGCAGCCGGCAGGTCACCGCGGCCATGGCGGCGGCGGCGCGGGCGCTGCCGCGCAGCGACCCGGACACCTTGCTGGCGCCGCCGGCGCGGGGACGGTAGCGCACCGGCACCTCCAGCACCCGCAGCCCCGCCAGGCCCGCCCGGCCGACCATCTCCAGCGGCCAGCCCTGGCCGCGGTCGCGGATCCCCAGCCCGAGCAGGGCGTCGCGGCGGATCGCCCGGAACGGGCCGAGGTCGCTGAGGGGCACGCCGAACAGCCGCCGGCAGGCCAGGCCGAGCAGCCGGTTCTCGGCGGCCGCCAGCGCCGACATCGCGCGCGGCCGCCCGCCGGCCAGGCGCGAGCCGACCACCAGGTCGGCCTCGGCGCGCAGCACCGGCCCGGCGACGGCGGCCAGGTCGGCGCCGTCGAAGGAGCCGTCGGCGTCGGCGAAGACGACCACCCGCGCGTGCGGCGAGGCCTGCACCCTGGCCCAGCAGGCGGTGCCGAAGCCGCGGCGCGGCTCGGCGACGACCCTGGCGCCGGCGGCGGCGGCGACCGCCGCGGTCGCGTCGGTGGAGCCGTTGTCGACCACCAGCAGGTCCACGCCGGCCGGGAAGCCGGCGAGCGCGGCCGGCAGCGCGGCGGCCTCGTCCAGCGCCGGCAGCACCACCGTGACCGCGGACAGGTCCATGCGCCCCAGTGTCCGGCGCGCCGGTGACGAGCCGCGAAGCCGCTCCTTACGGGCTGGTGACGGCCGCTCGCCCGCGCCCGGCGGGGCGGCTACGGTGGCGCCATGCGCGCGACGGCGACCGGGCCGGCGACCGGGCCGGCGACCGGGGCCGGGCCGGCCGCGGCCGGCTTCGCCCGCGCCAGCGGCGCCGCCGCGGCCGTGGTGCTGCTGGCCGGCGCGCTCGGCACCCTGTACCTGCGCCACTGGGGCCGGGTCGGCTTCCGGGTGCCGAGCATCCCCTGGTACTACTGCCTGCCGTTCTACGTCTTCCCGCACCCGCGGCTGGCGGCCGGATGGGCGGCGGCGGCGCTGCCGGTGGCGGTCGCCGCCGCGCTCGCCGCCGTCCGGTTGCACCGCGCCGGGGTCGGCTGGGCGGCGCGGGTGGCGGCGACCGCCGCCCTGGCCGCCGTCCTCGCCCTGGCCGTCGCGGCCCTCGCCGGCGGCCCGCGCGCCTGGGCGGCGCCGTTCGACTACGCCGGCGAGTACCCGGCGGGCGCGGGCCGGGTCGGGGCGATCCCCGCGTTCCTGCGCGCGTTCCCCCGCCTGCTGCCCGGCCTGCCGAGCCACGCGGCCGGGCACCCGGCCGGCACCATGGTCCTCTACGCGCTGCTGGGCAGGGTGTGGCCCGGGACGCTGGCCGCCGCGCTGGCCACCGTCGCCGCCGGCAGCCTCGGCGCGGTCGCCGCCGGCGGCCTGGCCCGCGACCAGCTCGGCGAGCGGGGCGGGCGCCTGGCGCTGCTGGTCTGGGCGCTCGCCCCCGGGGTGGTGCTGTACCTGGCGACCTCCGCCGACGTGCTGTTCGCGGCGGTGCTCGGCGCGGCCGCGCTGGCCGCCCACCGGGGGCTGGCGCGCCGCTCGGCCGGCTGGACCGTCGCCGGCGGGGCGCTGCTGTGGGCGGCGTCGATGCTCACCTACTCGGCGGTGCTGCTGCTGGTGTTCCTCGGCGTGGCCGCCGCCGGGCGGCCACGCATGGATCGCTCCTGGGCGCTGCGCTGGGCGGCCGGGACCGCGGCGGTGGTGCTCGCCCTGGCCGGCGCGTTGTGGCTGGCCACCGGCTACGACGTGCCCGCCGCGGTGCGGGCCACCCACCGGGTCTACCAGGCGGCGCCCGGGTCGGCCGGGCGGCCGCTGGCCCTGTGGATCCCCGGCGACCTGCTCGCCTTCACCGGCATGCTCGGCGTGCCGCTGCTGGCCGCGCTGGCCGCCAGGGCGGTCGCGGTGGTGCGCGAGCGGGCGTGGGCCTCGCTGGACGCGGCCGCGCTGGCGACCCTGCTGGCGGCCTGCTCGTGGGGGTTCACCAGGGGCGAGGTCGAGCGCATCTTCCAGTTCCTGGTGCCGCTGCTGCTGGTGCCCGCGACCCGGCAGCTGCTCGCCTGGCGGGTGCGAGTCCCGCTGCTGGCCGGCCTGCTGCTGGCGCAGGCGCTGGCCGTCCAGGTGCTGTTCGAGACCCGCTGGTAGGCGGTCCGCTCAGCCGGCTCGGCCGGCCGCCGCCGGCGCGCGCAGCGGCGCGGTGGCCAGCTCCCGCACGCCGGCGGCGAAGCCGACCTCCGCCCGGAAGCCGAGCCGCTCGGCGGCCAGCGCCGGGGAGGCGACCACGTGCCGCACGTCGCCGGGCCGCCAGCCGCCGGCGACCCGCGGCGGCGGCCCGCCCACGACGTCGGCGAGCGCGGCGGCCAGCTCGCCGACGGTGTGCGGCTCGCCGCTGGCGACGTTGAAGGCGCCGGCGACCGGCTCCGGCGCGGTCAGCGCCAGCAGGTTGGCGCGGGCGACGTCGGTGACGTGGACGAAGTCGCGCCGCTGGCGGCCGTCCTCCAGCACCGACGGGGCGCGGCCCGCCGCCAGCGCGCTGCGGAAGATCGCCGCCACGCCCGCGTAGGGGGTGTCGCGCGGCATCCGCGGGCCGTAGACGTTGTGGTAGCGCAGCGCGGTCACCGGCGGCCCGCCGGCGCGGGCCACCGCGAACGCCAGCTGCTCCTGGTGCAGCTTGGTGGCCGCGTAGATGGTGCGCGGGTCGGTGGGGGCGTCCTCGCCGACCGCGGCCGGCTCCAGGTCGCGGCCGCAGCGCGGGCAGGGCGGCTCGAAGCGGCCGGCGTCCAGCCGCGCCGCCGGCCGCGGGCCCGGGCGGACCGGGCCGTGCTCGGCGCAGCGGTAGGCGCCCTCGCCGTAGACCACCATCGAGCTGGCCAGCACCAGCCGCCCGACCCGCCGCCGGCGGTGCACGGCGGCCAGCAGCGCGGCGGTGCCGAGGTCGTTGTCGCGGGCGAACTCGACCGCGTCGGCGGCGTCCCGGCCGAGCCCGACCATGGCGGCCTGGTGGCAGACCGCGTCGACGCCGTCCAGGGCCGCGTCCAGCAGCGGCCACGCGGCCGCCTCGGCCAGGTCGGCGTCGACGTGGCGGACGTCGTCGCGCAGGTAGGCGGGGCGGCCGGCGTGCGCCCGCGGGTGCAGCCGGTCCAGCGAGACGACCTGGTGGCCGCGGGCGACCAGCAGGTCGACCACGTGGCTGCCGACGAAGCCGGCGCCGCCGGTGACCAGCACGCGCATGGCACGGCAGCCTGGCGCGGCGCCGCTTACCGGTCAACCATGCCGCGCTTACGAACTGGTGACGGCCCTGGCGGCCCGGCCGCCGGATGTGCCACCGTGCCGTCATTGGAGGTGACGGGCTTGGCCGGGGAGCGGGTGCTGGTCGTCGACGACGAGCCGACCGTCCGCGAGGTCGTCCAGCACTACCTGGAACGCGACGGCTACCAGGTGCTGACCGCCGCCGACGGCGCCGAGGCGCTGGCGGCGGTCGCCGACGGCGCGCCGGACCTGATCGTCCTGGACCTGATGCTGCCCCGCGTCGACGGCCTGGACGTGTGCCGCCAGGTGCGCGCCGCCGGCCCGACCCCGATCATCATGCTGACCGCCAAGGGCCACGAGTCCGACCGAATCGTCGGCCTGGAGCTCGGCGCCGACGACTACGTCGTCAAGCCGTTCAGCCCGCGCGAGCTGGTCGCCCGCGTCCGCAGCGTGCTGCGCCGCACGCTGGCGACCGACGCGCAGCGCCCCGGCCCGCTGCGGGCCGGCGACGTGACCGTCGACCCGGCCACCCGCGAGGTGACCGTCGCCGGCCGCCAGGTGTCGCTGACCGTGCGCGAGTTCGACCTGCTGCTGTACCTGGTCCGCCACCCCCGCCAGGTGTTCACCCGCGGGCAGCTGCTGCGGCAGGTGTGGGAGTACACCTGGCTGGGCGACACCTCCACGGTCACCGTGCACGTGCGCCGGCTGCGGGAGAAGCTGGAGGAGGACCCGTCGGCGCCGCTGCGGGTGCAGACCGTGTACGGCGTCGGCTACCGGTTCGTCCCCGCCGGGGAGCGCGCGCCGTCATGACCCGCCCCGCCGGCGCGGCGCTGGCGGCCGCCGCCGCCTGGTTCCTGGCCGGCCTGGCAGGCAGCGCGCTGGTGGCCGCCCGCAGCGGCATCCCCGCCGGCGACGCCGCCACCCTGCTGGCCATCACCAGCCTGGCCGCGCTGGCGGTGGTGGCGGCCGGGCTGGCCGTGCAGCAGCGGCTGCGCCGCCGCCGCGCCAAGGTGAACCGGCAGAGCGTGCTGACCGCCGCGGTCACCGCCGCCGCCGCGCTGGCCGCGCTGTGGGCGGTCAGCGCCCGCATGCTCGTCTCCCGCCACGACCTGGCGGTGGTGCTGGCGTCGCTGCCGGTCGCGGCCGGCTCCGGGGTCGCCTACGGGGTCGCCACCGCCCGGCGGGTCGCGGCCGACCTGGAGGCGCTCGCCCAGACCGCGCGGCGGCTGGAGGCCGGCGACCTGAGCGCCCGCGCGCGGGTGGACGGCACCGCCGAGGTGGCGCTGATCGCCGAGACCCTGAACGCCGCCGCCGCCCGCCTGGCCGAGGCGCGCGAGCGGGAGCGGCGCATGGAGCAGGGCCGCCGCGACCTGATCGCCTGGGCCTCGCACGACCTGCGCACCCCGCTGGCCAGCCTGCGGGCGCTGGCCGAGGCGCTGGCCGACGACATGGTCCCCGACGAGGCCACCCGCCGCCGCTACCTGGCCGGCCTCGGCGCCCACGTGGAGCGGCTCACCGCCCTGGTGGACGACCTGTTCGAGCTGTCGGCGATCCAGGCCGGCGCGGTCCGGCCGCAGCTGGAGCCGACCTGCCTGCCGGAGCTGGTCGCCGAGGTGCTGGACCGCTTCGAGCCGGAGGCGGTCGCCGCCGGGGTGCGCCTGGAGTCGGCGCTGGCCGACGGGCCGCCGGTGCCGGCCGGGCGCGACCAGCTCGGCAGGGTGCTGGCCAACCTGGTCGTCAACGGCATTCGGCACACCCCCCGCGGCGGTTGCCTTCGTGTCCTCGTGGCCGACGACGACGCGAGCGCCACCCTTCGGGTCACCGACGGCTGCGGCGGCATCCCCGA
>DASQWY010000323.1:0-2396 GCA_035640005.1 Actinomycetes bacterium | reverse complement strand
TGGTCCGGCCCACGTCGGTGTCCAGGTAGGTGGCGGGGATGCCGCGCTCGACCGCGCCCGCCAGCAAGGCCCGGGCGAAGGTGGTCTTGCCGGAGTCCATGGAGCCGAGCAGCATCACCGTGCCCGGGTCGTCGAGCACCTGCTCGACCAGGCGAGCGTAGCGGTCGCTCATGCGAACCGGTCGATCAGGTAGTCCGCCACCGGGTCGTAGGCGGCGGGGAGCACGTTGTCGTCCATGCCGAGCACGATCCCGGCCCGGCCTTCGGCCTTGGCCATGGGCAGCGCCGGGTCATTGATGTCGGCGACCCCGATCACGTCGATGCCGCGCTCGGCCGCCGCCCCCGCCCAGCCGTGGTCGCCGACCACCAGGTCGACCTCGCTCGCCTGGTCCAGCAGCAGCTCCATCGGGTGGGCGTCGTGGGTGTGGTACAGGTTGCCGACGGAGGCGAGCACGGCCACCCCCGCGACGTACAGGATGCGGCGGCGGTGCTCGCCGCGGCGGAAGGCGAGCCCGTCGGCCGGCCGTGACACCTTCGCACCGGCGCGGCGGCTGGCCGCGCACAGCTGCGCGTACGGCCCGAGCAGGCCGGTCGGGTGGCCGGTGGCGAACAGCACGTGCTCGCCGGCGGCGGCCGCCCGGGCCAGGCGCTCGGCCGCCCGGTCCAGCTCGGCCAGCAGCAGCGCCGGGTCGATCCAGGTGGGGCCGTCCAGCGGCTCGCCCGGGGTGTGCGTCCAGCCGAACTGGGCGGTGACCTGGGCGAGCACCTCGGCGGCGGTGTACCGGTTCATGCCGGACAGGCCGAAGCAGGCCTCCGGCACGCCCGCCGCGACCAGCTGCGCCTTGCGGAGCACCTCCCCGACCGGCGTCCGCACCGACCCGGCGATCCTGCTCGTGACCAGGTGGCGGCCGAGCTGGTCCTGGCTCAGGTTGGGCATCGCGGCGCTCCGGTCGGGGACAGGAACGCTCTCATGGTAGCGAACGGCGCCCGGCCGGCCGCCGCTCAGGCGGTCAGGCCGTGCAGCGGGAACAGGTTCTGCCTGGCCAGCTCGATGGCCCTGCCGACCTCGGCCTCCACCCGGGGCCGGTGGTCGGAGCGCAGCGCGACCACCTCGTCGGCCATGGCCGGGTCCAGCTCCACGCCGAAGCGCTCCGCGACCTCCTTCAGGTAGTCGTCGGGGAGCCGCTCGGGCAGCTCGGCCCCGACCATCTCGGCCAGGTAGCCGCACCAGGCGCGGGGCACCACCGTCGCCCACTGGTAGCCGCCGCCGCCGGTGGCCAGCCAGCGGCCGCCGGCGACCGTGTGGGCCAGGTCGTGGAGGCGGCTGGCCAGCTGCCGGTAGGCCGCCACCGTCAGCCCCAGGTGGGCCAGCGGGTCGGTGTAGTGGGTGTCGCAGCCGAGCTGGGTGACCAGCAGCTCCGGCTCGAACGCGCGCACCAGCGCCGGCACCACCGCGTCGAAGGCGGCCAGGTACAGGTCGTCGGTGGTGGACGGCGGCAGCGGCAGGTTGGCGATCGAGCCGCGGGCGGCGCCCTCGCCGACCTCGTCGGCGAAGCCGGTGCCGGGGAACAGGTAGCGCCCGGACTCGTGCACCGAGACGGTCAGCACCCGCGGCTCGTCCGCGAAGATCGCCTGCACGCCGTCGCCGTGGTGCACGTCGACGTCGACGTAGGCGATCCGCTCGACGCCCTGGTCGAGCAGCCAGGCGATGGCGACGGCGGGGTCGTTGTAGACGCAGAAGCCGCTCGCCCGGTTCCGCATGGCGTGGTGCAGGCCGCCCGCGGGCGAGAAGGCGTGGTCGGCGGCGCCGGCGCGGACCGCCTCGGCCGCCGCCAGGGTGGCGCCGCAGACGTGCACCGACGCCTCGTGGATGCCGACGAACGAGGGCGTGTCGCCCGGCCCCAGGCCGTAGGCGAGCATCCCCATGCCGGTCTCCCCGCTGGTCTGCACGGCGGCGAGGTAGTCGAGGTCGTGGACGCGGGTCAGGTCGGGCCCGGCCGGGACCGTCGGGGCGATCAGCCGCGCCACGTCGAGCAGGCCGACGGCGCGGGCCAGGGCCATGGTGAGCTGCACCCGGCCGGGCCGCAGCGGGTGCTCGGGCCCGAAGTCGTAGGCGGCCAGCGCCTCGTCCCAGACCACGGTCACCGGTCCCGCCATGGCGTCAACCCCTGCGTCTCGCGTGCGTCATCGGCGCCAGGATAGGCTGGCGGTGCGCTCCCCGGCAGCCGTCCCGAAGCGCCCAGATGCACCATCGGCCGCCCGGGGAGGGGAGGCACGCGCGTGAGGGCACCCGCGAGCGGCCACGGCCGGCGGCGACCGCCCGCGCCTGGCGGCGCGGCGCGCGCCCGCCTGGAGCGGTTCCGCGCCGAGCGCGGGCTCGGCGAGGGCGACCCGGCC
>DASQWY010000322.1:0-3225 GCA_035640005.1 Actinomycetes bacterium | reverse complement strand
GCCCGGCGGCGCCCGGCTGCGTGTTCTGCGGCCGGCCGATCGCGGCGGCCGAGCGCTGCCCGCTGCTGCCGAGCTCCCACTGGGGCTGCTGCTCGTGCCGGGCCCCGGCCCTGCCCGCCAGCCCCGGCGCCGGCGCCGCCTGACTACCGCAGCAGCAGGCGCACGCCGACCACCCCGCCGAAGGCGATCACCAGCCAGCGGAGGGCCTGGTCGTTCAGGCGGCGGGCCAGCAGCACGCCCACCTGGCCGCCGAGCAGGCTGGCGGCCGCCATCACCGCGACCGCGACCCACACCACCTCGGCGAACAGCGCGAAGTAGAGCGCGCCGACCAGGTTGATGACCAGTGACAGCAGGCCCTTGAGGGCGTTCAGGCGCTGCAGGCTGTCGGCCACGAAGATCCCCAGGACCGCCAGCATCATGATGCCGAGCCCGGCGCCGAAGTAGGCGCCGTAGACGGCGGCCAGGAACTGGCCGGCCAGCAGGATCGCGCCGTCCCGCCGGGCGGCGCGGGTCGCCCCCGGCCCGTCCTTCACCTCCTCGGCCGGGCGCCGCCCCAGCAGCCGCGACAGCGGCGCCTGCGCGGCCAGCAGCCCGCAGGCCAGGAGGATCAGGAACGGCACGATGCGCTCGAACAGCTTCGGCGAGCTGACCAGCAGCAGCCACGCCCCCAGCAGCGCGCCGGTGACGCTGACCAGGCCGAGCGTGAGCGCCCGGCGCCGCTGCCCGGCCAGCTCCCGGCGGTAGCCGAAGGTGCCGCCCAGGTAGCCGGGGGACAGCGCGACCGTGTTGGTGACGTTGGCGACCACCGCCGGGTAGCCGGCCGCCAGCAGCGCCGGGAACGAGATCAGCGAGCCGCCGCCCGCCACCGCGTTGACCGCCCCCGCGACCAGCGCGGCGGCGGCCAGCAACGCGACCCTCGGCAGATCCAGCGCGTCCCCACCTCCCTCGGATGCCCCGGCGAAGCTATACTCTGCGCGCCCGGCGTCGAGCGCCGGGCGCCACGAAGGTCAGCGAAGTCCGGTGCAAGCCCGGCGCTGTCCCGCAACTGTGAAGCTCCGCCCGACCGGGTGGAGACGAGCCAGGTCGCCTGCCTCCGTGGCCACAAGCTCAGTCCTCGGAGGAAGGGCGGGTTGTGCGGCGAGATCCGACAGGCCTCGCGTCCTCCGAACGGAGGGAGGACGGATGAGGCGGCGGTTGTTCCCACTGCTGTTCCTGCTGGCGCTGGTGGCGGGCGCGTGCGGGCACGGGTCCGGCGCGAACGGCAACGGCCAGGCCCCGGCCGCCGGTGCCTGGCCGGTCACGGTCGACACCCCCGGCGGCAAGGTCACCGTGAAGCAGCGGCCGGCGCGGATCGTGTCGCTGTCGCCGACCGCCACCGAGCTGCTGTTCGCCATCCAGGCCGGCGGCCAGGTGGTGGCGGCCGACAGCAACAGCAACTACCCGGCCGGCGCCCCGCGCACCAAGCTGTCGGCCTACCAGCCCAACGTCGAGGCGATCGCCGGCTACCGGCCGGACCTGGTGGTCTACTCCAACGACCCGGGCGGGCTGCGCGCCGCGCTCGGCAAGCTCGGCGTCCCCGCGCTGCTGCAGCCGGCCGCCGCGCGCCTGGACGACACCTACGCGCAGATCGGGCAGCTCGGCCGGGTCACCGGCCACCAGGCGGAGGCCGACCGGCTGGCCGCCTCCATGCGCACGCAGATCCAGCAGATCGTCGCGTCCGCGCGGCCGGAGCGGCCGCTGACCTACTACCACGAGCTGGACAAGACCCTGTACACCGCCACCTCCAAGACCTTCATCGGCCAGCTGTACGGGCTGCTCGGCCTGCGCAACATCGCCGACCGGGCCGACAGCAAGGGCGGCGGCTACCCGCAGCTGTCGGCCGAGTACGTCGTCAAGGCCGACCCCGACCTGATCTTCCTGGCCGACACCAAGTGCTGCGGCCAGTCGCCCGCCACCGTCGCCGCGCGGCCCGGCTGGCGGCGGCTGCGGGCCGTCGACGACCACGCGGTGTTCGCGCTGGACGACGACGTCGCCTCCCGCTGGGGGCCCCGCACCGTCGACTTCCTGCGCACCATCGCCGGCGACCTGAAGTCGGCCGGGGCGGTCAGGTCGTGATCCTCGCCGGCGAACGGGTCAGCCGGGCGCCGGCCGGGGCCGGCGCGCGCCCCACCAGCCTGCGCCAGCGGGCCGGCTGGCTGGCGGCGGCGTGCGCCTGCCTGGCCGGCGCCGCGCTCGCCGGGATCCTGGTCGGCCCGGTGCGGCTGGACCCGGGCCGCGTGCTGCTGGAGCTGACCGGCCGGCTGCCGCTGGTGCACGCCCACTCGGGGCTGCCGCCGCAGGAGGCTGCCATCCTCTGGCAGCTGCGGCTGCCGCGGGTGGTGCTCGGCGCCCTGGTCGGCGCCACCCTCGCGGTGGCGGGCGCCGCCTACCAGGGCGCCTTCCGCAACCCGCTGGCCGACCCGTACCTGCTGGGCGCGGCCGCCGGGGCGGGCCTCGGCGCCACCCTGGTGATCGCCTACGGGCCGCGGGCGACCGGCTGGCCGGTCGACCCGCTGCCGCTGGCCGCCTTCGCCGGCGCGCTCGCCGGGGTCGCCGCCGCCTACGCCCTGGGGCGCTCCGGCGGCGGCCGCACCGCCACCACCCTGGTCCTGGCCGGGGTCACCGTCACCCTGTTCCTCACCGCCGTGCAGACGTTCGTGCAGCAGCAGCGCGCCGATTCCCTGCGCGAGGTGTACGCCTGGATCCTCGGCGGGCTCGGCACCGCCGGCTGGGACCAGGTGCTGCTGGTCCTGCCCTACGTGGCGGTGAGCTGGGCGGTGCTGCTCGCCCACCGGCGGCTGCTGGACGTGCTCAGCGTCGGCGACGACGAGGCCGCCAGCCTCGGGCTGCGGGCCGCGCGGGTGCGCCTGTGGATCGTGGCGGCCGCCTCGCTGGGGACCGCCGCGGCGGTCGCCGCCAGCGGCCTGATCGCCTTCGTCGGCATCATCGTGCCGCACACCGTGCGGCTGCTGGTCGGCTCCAGCTACCGGCTGGTGGTGCCGCTGTCGCTGGTGGTCGGCGCCGCCTTCCTGATCCTGGCGGACCTGCTGGCGCGGACGGTGATGGCTCCCGCCGAGGTGCCGATCGGGGTGGTGACCGCCTTCTTCGGCGCGCCGTTCTTCGCGGTCGTGCTGCGCGGCTCCAGGCGGGTCCGGTGAGCGCCATCCAGCTGCGCGGCGTGTCGGT
>DASQWY010000321.1:0-7467 GCA_035640005.1 Actinomycetes bacterium | reverse complement strand
GCAGGTCAGGATCGGCAGCGGCGCGAACGACTCGGTGATGGTGCGGAAGTGGTCGGCCTGGATCTCCTTCCACTTGCCGAAGTACGGGTCGGTGACGTCGTCGGGCAGCAGCCGGTTGACCACCACCGCGTCGACCCGGTAGCCGAACAGCGACAGGTAGGTGTAGGTGCGGCGCGCCTCGTTGACGACCATCTTCTCGGGGTTGACCACCAGCCGGACGGTGGAGGCGGGCTCGGCCAGCAGCGCCCGGACCCGTTCCAGGTTGCGGTACAGCCGCTCCACCGCGCCGAACACCGCGTCGGAGGCGATCGGCGGCAGGTTGCCGAGCCGGCCGAGCAGCGGCCGGGCCACGGTGGCGATGCGCCGCGACGAGGGGAACAGCCGGTCGATGTACCAGCCGAGCGCCTCCGGCAGCGACAGCAGCCGCAGCGTCTCGGCGGTCGGCGCGCAGTCCACCACCAGCAGGTCGTAGGCGCCCTCCCGCTGGTGGTGGTTGATGTCGACCAGGCTGAACAGCTCGTCGAGCCCGGGGATGACCGACAGCTCCTCGGCCTCGACCGCGTCGACGCCGCCCCACGACAGCAGGTGGGCGACGTAGTCCTGGATCTCCCGCCAGTTGCTCTCCAGCCGCGCCTGGCTGTCGATCTGCTCGGCCCACAGCCGCTCGCCGACGCGCAGCGGCGCCGAGCCGAGCTCCAGGTCGAAGGAGTCGGCCAGCGAGTGGGCCGGGTCGGTGGACATCACCAGCGTGCGGTGGCCGCGCGCGGCGGCGCGGGCGGCCGTCGCGGCCGCCACGGTGGTCTTGCCGACGCCACCCTTGCCCGTGAACAACAGGATGCGCACGAGCGGGCAGCCTATCCTGCCTCGACGCGGCGCTTCAGGTCCTGCAGCGCCGAGCGGCTGATCTGCCTGGCCGCCTGGCGCTTCACCAGGCCGGGCAGGGGCATGTTCAGCTCCACCCGCAGCCGGTAGGTGACCAGGGTGCCGCCGCCGTCCGCGGACGGCTCCAGGGTGTAGGAGCCGGCCAGGTCGCCCAGGGTCCCCTCCACGTAGGTCCAGCTCATGCCCGCGTCGCGCGGGGCGTAGGCGTAGTCGAGGGTGTAGGAGGCGCCCAGCACCGGGGTGGACAGCTCGAAGGCGACCCGGCTCCCCCGCCCGCGGCGGTCGCGCCGCAGCACCTGGACGCGCTCCATGCTGCCGACCCACTCCGGGTAGGCCTCGAAGTCGCCGAGGACCACCATGATCTCCCTGGGCGTGGCGGCCACGGTGATGGTGCCTTCGGCCTGCTCGGGCATGTCCCGGAGTCTACGCCGGGTGGTCGAGCATGCGGCCGGTGGCGCGGAAGAAGCCGCAGTTGACCAGCCAGGTCCGCCCGATCCGCAGGCGGCTGCGGCGCGGCTGGTGGACGTGGCCGAAGTACAGGTAGTCGGGCTGGTGCTCCTCGACGTAGTCCAGCAGCGCCTGGCTGCCTGGCTCGGGCCGGCCGGCGACCACGTCGAAGCGGAGGTCGTCGACGGCCGGCGGCACGTGCGCGCAGAGCACGTCGACCCTGGGCAGGCGGGCCACCTTGGCGGCGTACTGCTGCTCGTCGCACTCGGACAGGTGCGGGCGGCGGCCGCGGGGCAGGCCGCCGCCGACGAAGCCGACCCGCAGCCCGTCCAGCTCGACCGCCTCGCCGTCCAGGTGGCGGACGCCGGGCCGCAGCAGGTCGCGGAACTGCTCGGGGCTGTCGACGTTGCCGTGGGTCAGGTAGGTCGGCTCCGGGAAGGCGGCGAACACCGCCTCGTACTGGACGCGGCAGGCGGCCCGGACCAGCTCGGCGACCTCGGCCTCGCGGCCGGCGGCGGCGCCGCGCAGCACCCGGCCGGCCTCCTCGAAGCGGCCGGCGGTGCGCAGCTCCGCGAAGCGCCTGACCGTCTCGGGCCCGAACACGTCGGTGGCGATGCCCTGCATGGTCCGGTAGTCGATCAGGTTGACCAGGTCGCCGCAGACCAGCAGGGCGTCGGCCCCGGCCGCCGCGCGGCGCAGCGCGCCGGCGGCGCCGTGGATGTCGGAGACGACCTTGATGCGGATGGCGTGCCCCCCGTGCCGCGGCGGACCCGGCCCATGCTACGCGTACGCTTGCGGGGCGGGGTCGCGAGCGGGGAGGTGCGCATGCCGCTGCCGGCGGGGCCGGTCGTCGGGACCTGCGGGTTCGGCTACCAGGAGTGGCGCGGCCGCTTCTACCCGCCCGAGCTGCCGCCGTCCGGCTGGCTGGCCTTCTACGCCCAGGTGTTCGACGCGGTCGAGCTGGACGGCACCTTCTACCGGCCGCCGGAGCGGGCGCAGGTGGCCGCCTGGGCGGCGGCCCTGCCCGAGCGGTTCGCGGTGGCGGCGAAGGTGCCGCGGGCGGTCACCCACGAGGCGCGCCTGCGGGGCGAGCCGGCGGCCGCCACGCTGCGGGCGTTCGCGGCCGCGTGCGAGCCGTTCGGCGACCGGCTGCTGGCGGCGGTGCTGCAGCTGCCGCCCAGCCTGGCGGCCGCCGAGGGCCGGGAGCCGCTGGCCCGGCTGCTCGGCGGGCGGCCCGCCGGGCTGCCGGTGGTGGTCGAGGTGCGCCACCGCTCCTGGGCCGAGCCGTGGCTGGCGGAGCTGCTGGCCGCCGCCGGCGCCGGCCTGGTCGTGGCCGAGCGGCCCGGTGAGCAGCCATTTCCGGAGTGGGCGGCGCCAGCCCGCTACCTGCGGCTGCTCGGCGACCGGCGCGGCACGCCGGTGATCGGGCGGCCGGTGCGGGACCGCTCCGCCGAGCTGGACCGCTGGGCGCGGCTGCTGGCCGCCGACGGCGCCGCCTTCGCCAACAACCGCTTCGAGGGGGCCGCCTTCGCCACCGCCGCCGCCCTGCGCCGGCGGCTCGGCCAGCAGCCGCCCGACCCGCGGCTGCTGTGGCCGGCGCCGCCGCTGCCCGGGTTGGCTCCCTGAGCCGTGGCGCGCCAGACTGGGGGCATGGCCAGCGGCGCGAGCGTGGTGGTGGTCGGCGGCGGGGTGATGGGCTGCTCGATCGCCTTCCACCTGGCCGAGCGCGGCGCCGGCGTGCTGCTGCTGGAGAAGGGCACGGTCTGCTCGGGGATGACGGCGCGGTCGGGGGCGCTGATCCGCCTGCACTACACCAACCGGCCGGAGGCCAGCATGGCCGCCACCAGCCTCGGCTGGTTCCGCGACTGGCGCGAGCGGGTCGGCGGCTGGTGCGGCTTCACCGTCACCGGCGCGGCCGTGCTGGTCGGCCCGGACGACGCCGAGCGGCTGGGCCGCAACGTCGCCATGCTGCGCGGGCTGGGCGTGGACACCGAGGCGGTCGCCCCCGAGGACCTGGCCGCCGAGCACCCGGAGCTGGACCTGCGCGGGGTGGGCGCGGTCGCCTGGGAGCCGGGCTCCGGCTACGCCGACCCGGTGGCGACCACCTTCGCGTTCGCCTCCCGCGCGGTCGACCTCGGCGCCCGCGTCCGCCAGGGGGTGACGGTGCGCGCCATCCGCACGGCCGGCGGGCGGGTGACCGGGCTGGACACCTCCGACGGCGAGGTCGGCGCGGACGCGGTGGTGCTGGCCTGCGGCCCGTGGGTCGACCCGCTGGCCCGCACCGCCGGGTTCGAGCTGGGCATCACCCCCGAGCGGGCGCAGGTCGCCTTCTACCGCCGGCCGGGCGCCGCCCGCCGCCACCCGGTGTTGCTGGACGGGGTGCTCGGCACCTACGTCCGGCCGCACGGCGGCGAGCTGTCGCTGCTGGGGGTGGAGGCGGGCCACCGCGTCGGCGTGGACGCCATCGAGCGGGAGGCCGAGGGCTACGACCACGCCGCCTCGGCGGCGGCCCTGGAGCGGCTGGCCGCGCGGGTGCCCGCCTTCGCCGGCGCGCCGCTGGCCCGCGGCCACCGCGGCGTCTACGACACCTCGCCCGACGCCCGCGCGGTGCTGGACGCCGCCCCGGGGGTGGCCGGCCTGTACGTGGCCGGCGGCTTCTCCGGGACCGGCTTCAAGACCGCCCCGGCGGTCGGGGCCTGCCTGGCCGAGCTGGTGCTGCAGGGGCACGCCAGCACCGTGGACCTGCACCCGTTCCGGCTGGCGAGGTTCGCCGAGGGCGACCCGATCGTCGGCGACGAGTACCGGCTGGCGCCGGCGTTCGGCCACAAGCTGTGAGACGGGGCCGGCAGCGGCCAAGATTCCACGCGCAAATTGCAGGCGGAAAATCTCTTGCAAACGCCAATTGCAGGGCCGCCGGATTCGCCCGTCCGGGCGCCCCGGCGGGCGGCCGGCAATACCCGGCCGGGGGCGCTCCCGCGCCGCTTCGCGCGGCCCTCGAGGGCGCCGGCCACAGACCGCCGCGGACGCCAGGGGGCAGGCGGGGCGCGATCGTGGCGGCCCGGCCAAGTAGACTGCCTTCCTAGGCGGCATCGAGCAGCGATGGGGGGCGCCGTGACCCACGTCGGGAGCGCCGCGGCGGGCACCGCCGCACCCGCGGGCGCCAGCCTGCGCCACGCGGGAGGGGATCGACCATGAGACCGCGCGAGCAGGGTGTCGAGGACCTGGACCGGACGCTGCGTGCCAGCCCGGTGTTCCGGGAAGGCACCCCCGCGACCCTGGCGGACCTGGCCGCGCGGGCGTCCAGGCTGGACTACCCCGCCGGCGCGTTCCTGTTCCGCCAGGGCGAGCCGGCCGCGCACGTGTTCGTGCTCACCGCCGGGGAGGTGGCGATCGTCTCCCCGGCCAGGGCCGGCGCCGAGCAGGTCTACACGATCGTCCGGGCGGGCGAGCTGATCGGCGAGCTGGCCCTGCTGACCAGCGGGCGGCGCACCGCCGGGGCGCGGGCGACCTCGCCGGCGACCGCCTGGGCGATCGCCCGCGAGGCGTTCTGGGCGTTCCTGGAGGCCACCCCGGCCGCCTCCGCGGCGCTGCTGCGGCACTTGGCCGAGCGGCTGGCCAACCGCGAGGCGCTGATCGACGACCTGCTGTCGCTGGACGTGAAGGGCCGCCTGGCCAAGGCGCTGCTCGGCCTGGCCGAGCGGCACGGCGTGGTCGACCGCGACGGCACCCGCATCGCCCTGCGCCTCACCCACCGCGACCTGGCCGGCATGGTCGGCGCCAGCCGCGAGAACGTCAGCCGCGCCCTGGCCGGGTTCCGCAAGCGCGGCTTCATCGACTACGACCCGGAAAGTATCAGGGTGCTGGACCAGGGGGCGCTGCGACGGCTGACGTGACGGTGCTGGACCACCGTACCCATGGCACAGGCGCTCTTGGGGGGGTGTGGGGGGGAGCGAGCTCCCCCCACATGGAACGAGGACCCGACCGAGACACCCAAGTGGTGGGCGTGTGCCGAACGTCACGCCGGCACCGTGACGCGCGGCACCGACGGCGGGGCGCCCGGCCGGCTAGCGTTGCACCCGTCCCTTCCAGGCGCCGGCGGCCACGAGGAGGAGCCCGCCGGGACTTGCGGGGACAAGGCAGCAGCGGCACGGCCGGCGCGACGGGGGCGTCATCGGGGGGGTCCGCCGACCGGGCTGCTGGTGGTGCCGGCAGGGACGCGGCCTCCGCGCCCGACCGGCATCCCGGCCAGGCCCGCCCGTCACGGCCGAGGCGGGCCTGGCCCTTCTCCGTCCCGGTGCTGGTGCAGCACTGCCGCGGCGGCCGCGGCCAGGCTGGGGAAGGCGCGCACCCCGGGCGGCGGCGGCTGGCCGGCGGCGCGCCCGGTGGTGACGAACAGCGGCACCACCCCGGCGGCGACCGCGGCGCCCACGTCGCCCGGGTGGTTGCCGATCAGCACCGAGGCGCGCAGGTCCAGGCCGAGGGCGGCGGCCGCCGCCAGCAGCATGCCAGGGGCCGGCTTGCGGCAGCCGCAGGCGCGGGCGTAGCCGGGCACGGTCCCGTCGGGGTGGTGCGGGCAGTACCAGATGCCGTCGGGGCGGACCCCACCGCGCGCCAGCAGCTCGGCCAGGCGGCGGTGCACCCGGCCGACGGCCGCCTCCGGGTAGCGGCCGCGGGCGACGCCCGCCTGGTTGCTGACCACCACCAGGGCGAAGCCCGCGGCGGCCAGCCCGGCCAGGGCCTCGGCCGCGCCCGGCACCAGCGCGACCCGCTCCGGCTGGTGCAGGTAGGGCACCTCCTCGACCAGGGTCCCGTCGCGGTCGAGGAAGACGGCTGGCCGGCCACCCATCAGCGACCGGCCAGCCGGGCCTCCACCCAGCCGCAGAGGGCGTGGCCGATGGTGATGTGCCCCTGCTGGACCACCCCGGAGCTGTCGCCGTCGGCGTGCAGCGCCAGGTCGGCGGTCTCGTCCAGTGGCGAGCCGGCCGGGCCGAGCAGGGCGACCACCTTGAGCCCGCGCCGCCGCGCCGCCGCCGCCGCGCGCAGCACGTTCTCGGAGCGGCCGCCGGTGGAGATGGCCACCAGCACGTCGCCGGCCCGGCCGAGCGCCTCGACCTGGCGGGCGAACACCTCGGCGTAGCCGTAGTCGTTGCCGACCGCGGTCAGCACCGAGCTGTCGGTGGTGAGCGCCACCGCGCGCCACGCGGGCCGCTCCAGGGCCAGGCGGCCGACCAGCTCGGCGGCCAGGTGCTGGGCGTCGGCGGCGCTGCCACCGTTGCCGCAGAACAGCACCTGCCCGCCGGCGGCCAGCGCGTCGGCGACCAGCCGCGCGGCCCGCTCCACCGCCGCGGCGCCGGGCCGGTCGGCCAGCGAGGCGGCGGCGGCGGCCGAGGCGGCCAGGTAGGCGGCGACGTCCATCAGGCCTCGCGCACTCCCCGCGGGTCGAAGCGGACCGGCGAGCAGGGCGCCCCGGCCGCCTCCAGCGCCGCGCCCACCGCCGCCCGCCGCCCGGGAGGGCAGGCGAACAGCAGGTAGCCGCCCCCGCCGGCGCCGAGCACCTTGCCGCCGGCCGCGCCGGCCCGGCGGCCGGCCGCGTACAGCTCGTCCAGCCGCTGGGTGGCGATGCCGTCGGCCAGGCGCCGCTTCAGCCGCCAGCCCTGGTGCAGCCCCTCGGCGAAGGCGGCCAGGTCGCCGCGCAGCAGCGCGTCGCGCATGCCGACCGCCAGCGCCTTGATGGCGCCGAGGCTGGCCAGGCTCTCCGGGGAGCCGGCCAGCACCCCGTCCACCTGCCGCCGCAGGATGCCGCCGTCGGTGCGGCTGGCGCCCGACCAGGCCAGCAGCAGCGAGCCCTCCAGCGCCTCCACGGTCGCCGGCGCCAGCCGCAGCGGCCACACCCGCACCTGCTCGTCGCCGTGGAACTCGATGAAGTTGAGCCCGCCGAAGGCGGCTGCGTACTGGTCCTGCATGCCGCCCTCGACCTTCAGGTCGATCCGCTCGACCTGGTAGGCGCGCCAGGCCAGCTCGGCCGGCCGCCACCAGCGCCCGCCGGCCGCCGCCGCCGCGGCGAGCATGGCTACCACCAGCGCGGACGAGGACCCAAGGCCCGAGCCCGGCGGGGCGTCGGTTGCCAGCACCAGGTCG
>DASQWY010000320.1:0-13965 GCA_035640005.1 Actinomycetes bacterium | reverse complement strand
GGGGTCGCGCTGATCTCGCCGCCGCCCCACCACGACATCTACTCGATCGAGGACCTGGCCCAGCTGGTGTTCGACCTCAAGCAGGCCAACCCCGCCGCCGAGGTCTCGGTCAAGCTGGTCGCCGAGGCCGGCGTCGGCACCATCGCCGCCGGGGTGGTGAAGGCGCTGGCCGACGTGGTCGCCATCTCCGGCGCGGACGGCGGCACCGGGGCGAGCCCGCTGTCGTCGATCAAGCACGCCGGCGCCCCCTGGGAGCTCGGCCTCGCCGAGACCCGGCAGGCGCTGCTCGCCAACGGCCTGCGCGACCGCTGCCGGGTGCGCGTCGACGGCGGCCTGAAGACCGGCCGCGACGTGCTGCTGGCGGCGCTGCTCGGCGCCGACGAGTTCGGCTTCGGCACCGCCGTGCTGCTGGCCGAGGGCTGCCTGATGGTCCGCACCTGCCACCAGGACAACTGCCCGGTCGGCATCGCCACCCAGCGGCCCGACCTGCGCGCCAAGTTCTCCGGCACCCCCGAGATGGTGGTCCGCTATCTGGAGTACGTCGCCGGGGAGGTGCGCGAGCTGCTGGCCGGGCTCGGCCTGCGCAGCCTCGACGAGGCGGTCGGCCGGGTCGACCTGCTGCGCCAGCGGCCCACCGGCAACCCCCGCGCCGACAAGCTCGACCTCGCCCCGCTGCTGGCCGAGACCGGCGAGCGGGTCGCCGTCGGCCACGCCCACCCCGGCGAGCCGACGTCGTCGCTGGGCGACCGGCTGTACGAGGACGCCATGCCCGGCCTGCTCGGCGGCGACCTGGTCCACCTGTCCTACCCGATCGGCACGGCCGACCGGACGGTCGGCGCCCGGCTGGGGGTCGCCGTCGGCGCCGCCTTCGGGTCCCGCCCGCCGGCGGGCCGCGCCCGCATCGAGCTGCAGGGCACGGCCGGGCAGAGCTTCGGCGCCTTCCTGGCGCCCGGCATCGACCTGCGGCTGGTCGGCGCCGCCAACGACTACGTGGGCAAGGGCATGGGCGGCGGCCGCATCGTGATCCGCGCGCCCGACGGCGACGGCGGCGACCCGGTGCTGGTCGGCAACACCTGCCTGTACGGGGCGACCCGGGGCGAGCTGTTCTGCGCCGGCCGGGCCGGGGAGCGCTTCGCCGTGCGCAACTCCGGCGCCACCGCGGTGGTCGAGGGCGTCGGCGACCACGCGGCCGAGTACATGACCGGCGGGACGGTGATCCTGCTCGGCCCGGTCGGGCGCAACCTCGGCGCGGGCATGACCGGCGGCGAGGTGTTCCTGCACGACCCGGCGGGCTCCTGGATTGGCCGGCTCAACGACGAGCTGGTGCTGGCCCGGCGGCCCGACGACATCGAGCTGGTCTTCCTGCGCGAGCTGGTCACCGCCCACCAGGAGCTGACCGGCTCTGCGGTGGCCGCCGCCATCCTGGAGGACTGGGACGCCGCCGTGGCCGCGTTCTGGCGGGTGGCGCCCCGCGCGGAGGTGGCCGCCATCGAGCGCGCCCACGAGGGGACCGCTTGAGGGCTACCATGCGGGCGTCGCTGCGAACGGACGGGAGCGAGATGGCGCGCGTGCTGGTGGCCGAGGACGAGGTCCTCATCCGGGTCGACATCGTCGAGACCCTGGAGGAGGGCGGCCACTCGGTCGTCGGCGAGGCCGCCGACGGCGAGGAGGCGGTCCGGCTCGCCCAGGAGCTCGACCCGGACCTGGTGGTGATGGACGTCAAGATGCCGCGGGTGGATGGGATCAGCGCCGCCAGGCAGATCACCGTCGACGGCCCGGCCGTGCTGGTGCTCACCGCCTTCTCGGACAAGGAGCTGGTGGAGGAGGCCGCCCAGGCCGGCTCCATCGGCTACCTGGTCAAGCCGTTCCAGCCGGCGCAGCTGCTGGCCGCGGTCAGCGTCGCGCTGGCCAGGGCGGCCGAGCACCACGGCCTGCAGCAGACGGTCGACGACCTGGAGGCCAAGCTGGCCAACCGCAAGGTGATCGAGCGGGCCAAGGGTCGCCTGATGGAGCAGTTCGGCCTCACCGAGGAGCAGGCGTACACGCGCATGCGCCGGGCGGCCATGGACCGCCAGCTCCCCCTCGTCGAGATCGCCCGCCGCGTGCTGGACGCCCAGCCGGGCAGCTAGCGCGTGAGGGTCACCGCCGAGGCAGCGCGCCGCTTCCTGGTCGCCCGGCACTTCCTTGCGCCGGCGCGATCGCTGGAGGGCGGCCCCGGCGCCGTGCTGGAGGTCTTCCGCAAGCTCGGGTCGATCCAGCTCGATCCGCTCGCGGTCGCCGGCCGCAGCCACGACCTGGTGCTGCACGCGCGCGTCGGCGGCTACGACCCCGACTGGTGCGACGCGCTCTACCAGCGCCGCGAGATCTTCGAGGCGTACAACAAGGGGCTCTCGCTGGTCCCCTCCAGCGAGCTCCCGTGGTTCCGTGGGAGGTTGGGCCGGAGCGCGCCGCAGGTCCTCGCCGACAACGCCGCGGTGGCCGAGCGGGTGCTGGAACGGATCCGCGCGGAGGGCCCACTGTCCTCGCTGGACTTCGAGCGCGAGCGCGGGCCGACGACGGACTGGTTCGGGATGCCGACCAACGCGGTGCGCGCCGTGCTGGAGGCGTACGCGGCCACCGGCGTGCTCGGCCTGGCGCGCCGCGACGGCAACCGCCGCCACTACGACCTGATCGAACGGCTGCTGCCGGCCGAGGTCCTCGCCCGCGACCTCCCGCTGCGGGAGCAGCTGCTGCACAGGCTGCTGTCGCGCTACCGCGCGCATGGCCTGCTCGGCTTCGGCGGCGGCGGCGACGTCTTCGGCGGGCTCGGCGCGGCGCAGCCGGATCCGCGGTGGCCGCAGAGCCCGGGACGCAACGCGCTGCGCGCGGAGCTGGTCGAGCGCGGCGAGCTGGTTCCCGTCGACGTCGAGGGCGTGCGCGGCAGGCGCCTGGTCATCCGCGAGGACGAGGGGCTGCTGGAAGCTCCGCCGGAGCCGCCGCCCTCGGTCGCGTTCCTTCCCCCGTTCGACCCGCTGGTCTGGGACCGCGGCCTGCTCGGGAGCCTGTTCGGGTTCGACTACGTGTGGGAGCTGTTCCTGCCGCCCGCGAAACGCCGCTGGGGCTGGTACGTGCTGCCGGTCGTCTTCCGCGACCGCTTCGTCGGCCGGATCGAGCCGCGGATCCACCGGGACGGCGCGCGCGTGGAGGTGCTCGGCGTCTGGTGGGAGGACGGCTTCGCGCCACGGCGCGCCGAGGGGTTCGTGGACGCGATGCGCGACGCGCTCGGCGCCTACCTCCGCTTTGCGGGCGCGAGCCGCCTTGCGTGGGCGCCCCACCTCGCAACCGAGAAGCGGCTCTTCCCCCTGAGCCACGCCCGGGGTAGCGCCACGAAAGCTGGAACCTGACGGGCCGCTGCGGCGTCTTGTAGGTATGAAGCCGCTGGTGGTCTTCCTCGGGGTCGACGACGACGGTCGCAGCCGCATGGCGGCCGCGGTGTTCGCCCACCGGGCCGGGCGGCGGGCCGAGGCCGTCTCGGTCAGCGGCCGGCGGGTCGAACCCGGCCTGGTGGTCCGCGGGGTGCTGGCCGAGGCCGGGATCGACCTGCCGGCCTGCTGCTCCGAGGAGCCGTCCGCGCGGCTGCTGCGTCGCGCCGACGTGGTGGTGGTGATGGGCTACGACGGGCAGGTGCGGCTGCCGGGCACGCGGCGGGTCGAGGACTGGTGCATCGACGACCCGCGCGGCAAGCACGCCGAGGCGGTGCGGTGTATCAGGGACGCGCTCGACCGCCGCTGCCAGCGGCTGCTGGCCGGCCTCGGCGTCGGCGCCCTGGTGATGCGCGCCTGAGCGTCCCAGCAGAACCCGGCGTGGCCGTGGAGAATGTCGGCATGCGCCCGACCCGCCGCGGCCCGGCCGCCCTGCTGGTGAGCCTCGGCCTGCTCGCCGCCGCCTGCTCGGGTGGCGGCCCGGCGGGACCAGCCGACGCGCCCGCCACCACCGCGGCGCCGGCCACCACCGCGGGCGGGAGCGCGCCGCCGTCCACCGCCGGCGCGGCCTCGGCCGTCGCCTTCCGCGCCGCCCGCGTCCGCCTGGTGCAGGTGGCGAGCCTGCAGCAGCCGGTGGCCATGACCGTGCGGCCCGGCGACGACGCCACCTACGTGGCCGAGCAGACCGGCCGCGTCCGCGCCATCCGCCGCGGCCGCGCCGACCCCGACCCGGTCCTGGACGTCTCCGACCAGATCGTGGCCGGCGGCGAGCAGGGCCTGCTCGGGCTCGCCTTCTCCCCGGACGGCCGCTTCCTGTACGTCGACTTCACCGACCGGAACGGCGACACCCACGTGACCGAGTTCGCCATGCGCGGCCGGCGGGCCGACCCCGGCTCCGAACGGCTGCTGCTGCAGGTGGACCAGCCGTTCGCCAACCACAACGGCGGCCAGCTCGCCTTCGGCCCGGACCGGCGCCTGTACGTCGCCCTCGGCGACGGCGGCGGCGCCGGCGACCCCAATGGCAACGGGCAGTCGCTCGGCACCCTGCTCGGCAAGATCCTCCGCATCGACCCGCGCCCGGCCGGCGGGCGGCCCTACCGCATCCCGGCGGGCAACCCCTTCGCCGGCCGCGCCGGCGCCCGCCCGGAGATCTGGGACTACGGGCTGCGCAACCCGTGGCGGTTCTCGTTCGACTCGGCAACCGGCGACCTGTGGATCGGCGACGTCGGCCAGAACCTGTGGGAGGAGGTCAACCACGAGCCGGCCGGCTCCGGCGGGCGCAACTACGGCTGGGACCGGCGCGAGGGCACCCACCGCTTCGAGGGGGACCGCCCCGCGGGCGAGGTCGACCCGGTGATTGAGTACGGGCACGACCGGGGCGCCTGCACGGTGATCGGCGGTGCCGTCTACCACGGCCGCGGCGTGCCGGGCCTGCGCGGCGCCTACCTGTACGGCGACTACTGCGCCGGCTGGGTCGCCGCCGCCCGCCTGGCCGGCGGCAAGGTCGCCGAGCAGCGCGACCTGGGCGTGAACGTCCCGCAGCTGTCGTCGTTCGGCACCGGCCCCGACGGCGAGCTGTACGCGCTGAGCCTGACCGGTCCGTTGTACCGGCTGGCGGCGGCGTAGCCGGACCGATCTCAGGCGACCTTGTCGATCGCCAGCAGGCTGGCGCCCATGGCGCCCGCGTAGTCGCCGAGGGCGCCGGGGAGCACCTTCACCCGGTCGGGCGGCTGGAACAGGTGGGGGACCATGGCGGTGGCGACGCGGCCCGCGAACGGCTCGCCGAGCTTGTCGCCGAGGCCGCCGCCGATCAGCACCACCTCCACGTCGACCAGGTTCACCGCCGAGGCGATCGCGGCGCCCAGCGCCTGCACCGCCCGCTCGATCAGCTCGTGGGCGAGCGGGTCGCCGGCGTCCAGGGCCGCCTTCCAGACCCCGCTGGTCATGCGGGGCCGCTGCTGGCGCTCCTGGATGGCGAGCAGCTCGGTGCGCCGCCCGGCGGCGGCGGCCGCGCGGGCCGCCCGCTCCAGGGCGTTGCGGCCCGCGTACGCCTCCATGCAGCCGCGCCGGCCGCAGGGGCACAGCTCGCCGCCCTCGACCACCACCATGTGCCCGATCTCCCCGGCCGCGCGGTGGGCGCCGGCCAGCGGGCGGCCGCCGAGGATCAGCCCGCCGCCGACCCCGGACCCGACGAACACCACCAGCAGGTCGTCGAAGCCCTTGCCGGCCCCGAGCCGGTGCTCGGCCAGGGTGGCCACGGTCACGTCGTTGTCGACCGCGACCGGCTCCACGCCGAGGGCCTTGCCGACCATGGACGCCAGCGGCACCGCCTCGGCGAACCCGGGCAGGTTGGCCGCGCCGTAGACCTGGCCGCTGGCGTCGACCCGGCCGGGCGAGCCGATGCCGATCCCCGCCAGCTTGCCCGCCTGGACCCTGGCGTCCTTGGCGGCGGCGCGGACCACCCCGGCGATCTCGGCGACCACCGCCTCCGCCCCGCCGCTGGTCGGGGTCTTGCCCCTGGCCTCGCCCAGGCGCTTGCCGTGCTGGTCGACGATCACGCCCTGGACCTTGCTGCCACCCAGGTCGATCCCTGCTGCTCGCATGCCGCGATCCTGCCCACCCCGGCCGATGTCGTCAACGTCTGGCATCCTGAACCGGCGGCGAATCCGGGTTGCGGGGTGCCGTAGGCTCGGGCATTGAACGCGACCGCGAGCGTGACGATGCGAGAGGACAGGCGACGATGAGCGCTGTTGTGCCCACGGAGACGAAGCTGGCCGCCCGCGCGGTCGACGTGGTCAAGGTGTACGGCCGCGGCGACACCGAGGTGCGCGCGCTGGACGGGATCTCCGTCGACCTGCCCGCCGGCCGGTTCACCGCCATCATGGGGCCGTCCGGGTCGGGCAAGTCGACGCTCATGCACTGCCTGGCCGGCCTCGACAGCATCACCTCGGGCCAGGTGCTCATCGGCGACGTCGAGCTGAACCGCCTCAGCGAGAAGCAGCTCACCCTGCTCCGGCGGGAGAAGGTCGGCTTCATCTTCCAGACCTTCAACCTGCTGCCCACCCTGACCGCGTCCGAGAACATCGAGCTGCCGCTGGCGATCGCCGGCCGCAAGCCCGACCGCTCCTGGGTCGACAAGGTGATCGACGCGGTCGGCCTGCGCGACCGCCTCGGCCACAAGCCGGCCGAGCTGTCCGGCGGCCAGCAGCAGCGCGTCGCCGGCGCCCGGGCGCTGGCCACCAAGCCGGCGATCATCTTCGCCGACGAGCCGACCGGCAACCTCGACTCGCAGTCCTCGGCCGAGCTGCTCGGCTTCATGCGCCGCTCGGTGGACGAGTTCGGCCAGACGATCGTGATGGTCACCCACGACCCGAACGCGGCCAGCTTCGCCGACCACGTGCTGTTCCTGGGCGACGGCAAGATCGTCGACGAGATGCCGAACCCGACCGCCGAGAAGGTCCTCGACCTGATGAAGAAGCTGGGGGGCTGAGCGGGGCATGCGCAACGCCACCCTCAAGGGGCTGCTGGCCCACAAGCTCCGCCTGGCCGCCACCGCCCTGGCGATCGTGCTCGGGGTCAGCTTCGTGGCCGGCACCTACGTGCTCACCGACACCATCAACGCCACCTTCGAGCAGCTGTTCAAGCAGGTCACCAAGGGCGTCGACGTGGCCGTCCGGACCAAGACGACGTTCTCGTCGCAGGGGCAGGACGTCCGCGACCCGATGCCCGCCTCCCTGCTCGGGCAGGTGAAGCGGGTCGACGGGGTCAAGGTCGCCGAGGGCTCGGTCAACGGCTACGCCCAGTTCGTCGGCACGAACGGCAAGGCGGTCACCACCGGCGGCGCCCCCACCCTGGGCGTCTCCGCCGACGCCCGCACGCAGATCCAGGGCGCCACCACCGTCCGGTCCGGCCGCCTGCCGAGCGGCCCAGGCGAGGTGGTGGTCGACGCCCGCACCGCCTCCAAGCAGGGGTTCAAGGTCGGCGACTCGGTCAAGGTGCTGTTCCAGGGCCCGGCCAGGACCTTCACGGTCGTCGGCGTGATCGGCTTCGGCCAGGCCGACAACCTGGCCGGCGCCACCCTGGCGGGCTTCGACACCGCCACCGCCCAGGACGTGCTGAACCGCGAGGGCCGGTTCGACGAGATCGACGTCGTCGCCCAGCCGGGCGTAGCCCCGACCGAGCTGCGCGACCGCATCCGCGGCGCCATCGACCCCCGCTACGAGACCCTCACCGGCAAGGAGCTGGCCGACCAGTCCGCCAACGCCATCAACCAGAGCTTCGGCCGCTTCCTGTCGACCGCGCTGCTGTCGTTCGCGTTCGTGGCCCTGCTGGTGGGCGCGTTCCTGATCTTCAACACCTTCACGATCATCGTGGCGCAGCGGACCAGGGAGCTGGCGCTGCTGCGCTGCCTCGGCGCCAGCCGCCGCCAGGTGCTCGGCTCGGTGCTGCTGGAGTCGTTCATCGTCGCGGTGGTCGCCTCGCTGGTCGGCCTCGGCGCCGGCCTGCTGATCGCGCAGGGCCTGCGCGCCCTGCTCGGCGGCCTGCTCGGCTTCGACCTGCCAAGCACCGGCACGGTGTTCGAGCCGCGCACGGCGATCGTGTCGCTGCTGGTCGGGGTGGTGGTGACGCTGATCGCGGCGGCGTTCCCGGCGATCAAGGCGACCCGGGTGCCGCCGGTCGCCGCCCTGTCGCCCGAGACCGCGTTCGCGCCGACCGGCTTCCGCAAGCGGCGCGTGGTGATCGGCGCGCTGGTCACCGCCGCCGGGGTCGCGCTGCTGCTGGCCGGGCTGTTCCGCAACCAGGGCAACCGCCTGGCCAACGTCGCCTCCGGCGCGGTGGTCGTCTTCCTCGGCGTGGCCATCCTCAGCCCGCTGATCGCCAGGCCGCTGGCCCGCGCGATCGGCTGGCCGATCGCCAAGGTGTTCCGCGTGCCGGGCAACCTGGCCCGCCAGAACGCCATGCGCAACCCGCGCCGGACCGCCTCGACCGCCGCCGCCCTGATGATCGGGCTGGCGCTGGTCGCCTTCGTCAGCATCTTCGCGGCCTCGATCAAGGCGTCGACCACCCGCATCCTCGACGAGACCATCGCCGCCGACTACATCGTGAGCAGCCAGAGCTTCCAGCCGTTTAGCCCGGAGGTGGCCAGGCGGCTCAGCTCCCAGCCGCAGCTGGAGGCGGTGGTCGGCGTCCGCACCGGCATCTGGAAGCTCAAGGGCGCCACCAAGACCCTGGCCGGCATCGACCCGGCCGTCTACGACAAGGTGATCCGCTCAGACGTCACCGCCGGCAGCTTCGCCGACCTGACCTCCGGCGGCGTGGCCGTGAAGGACACGGTCGCCAAGGCCAACGGCTGGAAGGTCGGCAGCGTGGTGCCGATGGAGTTCCCCAAGGGCGGCCTGCAGCAGGTGCCGGTCAAGGCGATCTACAAGGACAACAACGTCAACGGCGACTACCTGCTGTCGCTGGCCGACTACCAGCGCAACTACACCGACCAGCAGGACGGCCAGGTGCTGGTGAAGGCGCGCGCCGGGGTGTCGCCGGCCGACTCCCGCGCCGCCGTCGACCGGGTGGTGGCCGACTTCCCCAACGTGCAGGTCCGCGACCAGGCCGAGTACAAGGCGGAGACCGCCAGGCAGATCAACCAGCTGCTCAACCTGTTCATCTCCCTGCTGGGCCTGGCCGTGCTGATCGCCCTGTTCGGCATCGTCAACACCCTCGGCCTGTCGATCTTCGAGCGGATCCGCGAGCTCGGGCTGCTCAGGGCCGTGGGCGCCACCCGCAGGCAGCTGCGGGCGATGATCCGCTGGGAGGCGGTGATCATCGCCGTCCTCGGCGCCGTGCTGGGGCTGGTGATCGGCGCGTTCTTCGGCTGGACGCTGGTGCGCGCGCTGCACAACGAGGGCATCACCGAGTTCGCGGTCCCCGGCGGGCAGCTGGTCGGCTACGTGGTGGCCGCGGCGGTGGCCGGTATCCTGGCCGCCGTCCTGCCCGGCCGCCGCGCCGCCAAGGTCGACATGCTGCGGGCGATCGCCACCGAGTAGCACCCGCGAGGCAGGGGGGAGGCAAGGGCCCCGGGCCGCACGGCCCGGGGCCCTCCCATCCGTGGCAGACTGCGGCCATGGCCGCCACCGAGCCGCACTATCCGCAGACCGGGCTGGCCGAGGGCGACCTCGACCCCGACCCGATCGCGCAGTTCCAGCGCTGGTTCGCGGCCGCCGAGGCGGCGGGGCTGCTGGAGCCGACCGCGATGACGCTGGCGACCGCCACCCCGGACGGCCGGCCGTCAGCGCGCATGGTGCTGCTCAAGCAGGTCGACGCCGGCGGGTTCGTGTTCTACAGCAACTACGGCAGCCGCAAGGCCGAGGAGCTGGCCGCCAACCCGCGGGCGGCGCTGGTGTTCTGGTGGGCGGCGCTGATGCGCCAGGTCCGCGTGGAAGGGCGGGTGGAGCGGACCAGCCGGGAGCGGTCGGCCGCCTACTTCCAGACCCGGCCGGCCGGCAGCCGGCTCGGCGCCTGGGCCTCCGAGCAGAGCCGGGTGCTGCCCGACCGGGCCGCGCTGGACCGGCGGGTGGCCGAGCTGGCCGCCCGCTTCGCCGGCGGCGACATCCCCCTGCCGCCGTTCTGGGGCGGCTACCGGCTGGTCCCCGACGCGGTCGAGTTCTGGCAGGGCCGGCCCGACCGGCTCCACGACCGCCTGCGCTACCGCCGCGGGGCCGCCGGCGGCTGGACGGTCGAGCGCCTGGCGCCGTGACGGACCCTCAGCAGGC
Organism: Actinomycetes bacterium; assembly: GCA_035640005.1. GTDB lineage: Bacteria > Actinomycetota > CALGFH01 > CALGFH01 > CALGFH01 > DASQWY01. The sequence continues at coordinate 3,737 of DASQWY010000320.1, read as the reverse complement.
GTTGCTGGTGTCGTCGCCGCCGAGGTCGGGGCAGCGGTTGTCGCCGTCGCCGCCCTCCAGGTGGTCGCCGCCCGACCCGCCGCGGAGGGTGTCGTCGCCGGGCCCGCCCGACAGCACGTCGGCGCCGTCGTCCCCGGCCAGCGTGTCGTCGCCGGCGCCGCCGTAGACGGTGTCGTCGCCGCTGCCGCCCTGCAGGACGTCGTCGCCGCCGTCGCCGTAGACCACGTCGCGCCCGCCGCCGCCGTCGATGACGTCGTCACCGCCCTCGCCGCAGATCACGTCGTCGCCGCCGGTGCCGACCAGGTGGTCGTTGCCGGCGGTGCCCTCGATGGTGCAGCCGCGCGGGTAGGCGTTGAACTCCTCGACCCCGATCGGGGGCCGCAGGGCGCGCTGGAAGCCGTCGGTGACGAACAGCCGCCGCAGGAAGTCGCCGCCGAGGGCGTTGCCGATGGCGGCCATGATGATGCCCTGGTCCAGCGACAGGTAGGAGCCCGACACCACCCCGGTGTCGACGTTCACCGAGTCGCGGAAGCCCCAGCTGGTGTAGATGCCGAAGTCGTGGGCGAGCTTGGCGAGGTTCGCCAGCGTCTCCGCGGGCGCCCAGCGCAGCGCCAGGAAGGCCGCGTGCGGGGTGACCACGCCGTTGGTATAGGCCGAGGGCGGCGGGTCGGGCTTGGGGTCGCGGCCGGGGCAGCCCGAGAAGCCGTGGTCGACGAGGGTGTTGTCCTCGTTGGAGGGGTAGCCGTCCGGGTTCATGCCGATGGCGTCGACCCCGTAGGCGGCGTAGCCGCCCTCCGGGGTGTTGGAGGGCGAGAAGCCCCAGTAGCCGTAGCCGGCCTCGTGCAGGCCGTGGTTGACCTGCGCCTGCACCCACAGCGGGTGGTTGGCGCGCCAGCTGCCGGCGCCCCACACCTCCTCGGGCACGAACAGGGTCGGCATCAGCGCCTCGAACATGCTGCCGCCCCAGGCGGGGGTGACGCGGGTGCCGTTGTAGGGGTAGGCGCCGTCGAACACGCTCTCGCCGAAGTAGGTGCGCTGGAACCCCAGCGGCCTGGTCTCCTGCCAGCTCCAGTCGCAGGTGTCGGGGAAGCTGCGCCAGGCGCCGAAGTACTCCCGCTGCGGGATCTCGCCCTTGGCGATGCCGACGTAGCTGGCGATGCGGCTCTCGCTCACGATCGTGTCGTAGCAGCATGGCGCGTCGCCGGTGTCGGGGGCGTAGGAGAACAGGATGCGGTTGACGTCCGGGCGGTAGTAGAAGCCGAAGTCCATGCTGGCGAACAGCGCGCCCGCCCGCTGCGACAGCTCGGGGACGCCGCGGGCCACCAGGTGCAGGCCGGTGGCCAGCCAGCCGTTGTCCACCGACGACAGGATCGGGGTGAGCGGCTCGCCGGTCGGCGGCCACACCGTCAGCTTCGCGCCGGTGCGGTGGTCGTACCAGTTGTAGAACTGGCCGCTGGGTGCGTGGCGCTCCATGTGCTCCAGCGTCGAGATCGTCTTGGACAGCCGCGCCACCACCTCGGCGTGGCCGACGATGCCGAGCCGCTCGGCCACCAGCGTGCTCCACATGTAGGCGCCGATGTTGGTGGTGGAGGTCTGCACGTCGCGGCTGCCGTCGGCGTGCAGCTGGTCGGTCGGCAGCCCCGACTGGTCGTCGACCATCGCCACGAACGACGCCCAGGTGTCGCGCGCGTAGCGCATCAGCGTCTGCTCCTGCGTGCCGCCGGACGGCTGCGCCGGCGCCGCCGGCGCGAACGCCAGGGTGAGCAGCGCGGCAACACAGACGAGGGCCAGGGTGCGGGTGCGCATCGCGTGCCTCCTTGCGCGGCGGCCGTCGGGCCGAGTATGCGCAGGCCGCCCGCTCCCGAAACGCCACCGGACCTGGCGCTTGCATACGTCACAATGGGGGAATCCCAGCAGGTTCAGGGTGGCGACCAGGCAAGGGAGTTCAGCCGATGGCGATCCCTCAGGGCGTGGAGGTCTACGGACCGGCGCGCGAACGCTACGGCCAGGTCCTCAGCGACGAAGCGGTCGGCTTCGTGGCCGCGCTCCACCGGGAGTTCAACCCCACCCGGGAGGCGCTGCTACGGCGGCGGGCCGAGCGCCAGGCGGAGTTCGACGCCGGCGCCCTGCCCGACTTCCTGGAGGCGACCGCGCCGTTGCGGCAGGCGGACTGGCGGGTGGCCCCGGTGGCGCTGGCCGACCGGCGGGTCGAGATCACCGGCCCGACCGACCGCAAGATGCTGATCAACGCCCTCAACTCCGGGGCGAAGGTGTTCATGGCCGACTTCGAGGACGCCAACACCCCGACCTGGCAGAACATGTTCGGCGGGCAGGCCAACCTGATCGAGGCGGTCGAGCGGACCATCGGCTACGAGAGCCCCGACGGCCGGCGCTACACCCTGGACGACGAGGTCGCCACGCTGATGCCGCGGCCGCGCGGCTGGCACCTGCCCGAGAAGCACCTGCTGGTCGACGGCGCCCCCGCCGCGGCCAGCCTGGTCGACCTCGGCCTGACCGCCTTCCACTGCGCGCCGCGCCTGCTGGAGCGGGGCGAGGGCGTCTACTTCTACCTGCCGAAGCTGGAGAGCCACCTGGAGGCACGGCTCTGGAACGACGTCCTCCAGCTCGCCCAGGACCGGCTCGGCATCCCCAGGGGCACCTTCAAGGCCACCGTGCTGATCGAGACGATCACGGCCGCGTTCGAGATGGACGAGATCCTCCACGAGCTGCGCGACCACTCGGCCGGGCTGAACGCCGGCCGCTGGGACTACATGTTCTCGGTGATCAAGAAGTTCCGCACCCGGCCGGACTTCGTCCTGCCCGACCGCAACAAGGTCACCATGACCGTCCCGTTCATGCGCGCCTACACCCAGCTGCTGGTCAAGACCTGCCACCGGCGCGGCGCCTTCGCCATGGGCGGCATGTCGGCGTTCATCCCCAGCCGCAAGCGGCCCGAGATCAACGAGGGCGCCGTCGCCAAGGTGCGCGAGGACAAGCAGCGGGAGTCGGGCGACGGCTTCGACGGCACCTGGGTGGCCCATCCCGACCTGGTGCCGGTGGCGCAGGAATGCTTCGACCAGGTCCTCGGCGAGCGGCCCAACCAGCTCGACCGCCTCCGCGACGACGTCCAGGTGACCGCCACCGACCTGCTGGAGGTGGCGGCGACCCCGGGCGAGGCGACCGAGGAGGGGCTCCGCAACGACGTCAACGTCGGCATCCAGTACATCTCCTCCTGGCTGCGCGGGCAGGGCGCCGCGCCGATCTTCAACCTGATGGAGGACGCCGCCACCGCCGAGATCGCCAGGTCCCAGGTGTGGCAGTGGGTCCACAATGCGGTCAAGCTGGCCGAGGGCCAGACGGTCACCGCCGAGCTGGTCCGCCAGACCGCCACCGAGGAGCTGGAGAAGATCCGCGAGCAGGTCGGCGACGACTTCTTCTACGGCCAGGGCCGACCAGAGCAGTCGAGGGCCTTGTTCGAACAGGTGGCCCTCTCCGACACCTTCGAGGAGTTCCTAACCCTCCCCGCCTACGAATTCCTGGAGTGACCGCGGGAGGTACCGATGGACAGGGAAGCGCTGATCCGGCGGATGGTCGAGGTCGTCGGCCCGGACGGGGTGATCTCCGAACGGAACCAGCTGCGCACCTACGAGTGCGACGGGCTGACCGCCTTCCGCGTGATCCCCAGCGTGGTGGTGCTGCCGGAGACGGCCGCGCAGGTGCAGGCGGTGGTGCAGGCC
>DASQWY010000319.1:0-2849 GCA_035640005.1 Actinomycetes bacterium | reverse complement strand
AGCGGCGGCGCCCGCATCCCCGCCTACCGCTTCCCCGAGGACGCCGCCAGGGCGCTGGCCCGCGCCAGCGACTACGGCGCGTTCCTGGCCCGCCCCGACGAGCCAGCGCCGGAGCTGGAGGGCGTCGACGGCGACCGGGCGGCCGGGGTGATCGCGGCCGCCCTGCCCGGCGCGCCCCGCTGGCTCGCCCCCGACGAGGTGGCGCAGCTGCTCGGCTGCTACGGCCTGCCGCTGGCCCCCTGGCGGCTGGCCGCCAGCCCCGAGGAGGCGGCCGCGGCCGCCGCCGACCTCGGCGGGCCGGTGGCGCTCAAGGCGGTGGCGCCCACCCTGGTCCACAAGACCGAGGCCGGCGGCGTGCGGCTGGGCCTGGAGGGCGATGCGGTCCGCGAGGCCGCCGCCGCCATGGCCGCCGGCGTCGGCAGGCTCGGCCACCAGGTCGAGCGCTTCCTGGTGCAGCGGATGGTGGGGGAGGGGGTCGAGCTGCTGGTCGGGGTCGTCCACGATCCGCTGTTCGGCCCGGTGGTCGCCTGCGGCGCCGGCGGCACCGCGGTCGAGCTGCTCAAGGACGTGGCGGTGCGGATCACCCCGCTGACCCGGTCCGAGGCGGACGGGATGGTGCGGTCGCTGGCCACCTTCCCGCTGCTGGAGGGCTACCGGGGGGCGCCGCGCGCCGACCTGGCCGCCCTCGAGGACCTGCTGGTGCGGGTCGCCGCCCTGGCCGACGCCCACCCGGAGATCGCCGAGCTGGACTGCAACCCGGTGCGGGCGATGCCCGAGGGCGCGGTGATCGTGGACGCCCGCGTCAGGGTGGAGGCGGTGCCTCCTCGTCCCCCGCTCGGCGCGCGGCGCGCTTGAGCTGCTCGCGCAGCCGGTCCCGGGCCGACCCGCTGGTGGAGCGCATCTCCACCAGCCGCGCGCCGGCGCCGAGCCCCCACGGCGGCAGGTTCACGTACACGCCCTCCCAGCTTCCCGGGCTCGCCAGGTAGGTCTCGTGCCAGAGCCCGAAGGTCGGGTCGTCGAGCGACTCGCGCAGGTAGCGCTGCCAGGAGCCGCGGTGCGGCAGGGCGTGGTCGCGGGCCCAGGCGTCCAGGGCGTCGAACGACTCCCAGTACTGGACGGCGACCAGGGTGCGGCCGGAGCGGTAGACCCTGCCGGCCAGGAAGCCCCGCTCCGGGTGCGCCTCCAGGTCGGCGAGGACGCGGCGCAGCACCCCCAGCGCCCACAGGTAGCGGCGCAGCCCCGCCACCCGGTTCAGCCGCACGCCGAACAGGAACACCGCGAACGGCTCCTCCCGCCGCGCCATCCACCGGCCGGTTCGGACGGCCTCTGCGCTGTGGGTTCGCATCGTCAGTGTGTGTCCGTTTCCAATCCCGCTGGCGGCGACCATACTGGCGGGCATGGCTGGGGAGTTCCAGAGCCCGGTGTTCATCGGCCGGGCCGTCGAGCTGCGCCGGCTCGACGCGGTGCTGGAACGGGCCGAGCAGGGCCGCCCGCAGGTGGTGCTGCTCGCCGGTGACGCCGGGGTGGGCAAGACCCGCCTGCTGCTGGCGCTTGCCGACCGGGCTCGCCGGCGTGGGATGCGGGTCCTCATGGGCGCGTCCGTCGAGCTGGGCGACATCGGCCTGCCCTACCTGCCCGTGGTGGACGCCCTGCGCGAGCTCGCCGACGACCCGGAGGAGGCCAGCCTGCTGGCCGCTGCGGCCGTGACGGCGCCCGGCCTGGGCCGGCTCCTGCCCGGGATCGGGCCGGCCGGGCGCACCGGCGACGGCCTGGACCAGCTGCAGCTGCTCGACGCCGTGCGGGCGGTGCTGGTGGGCCTCGCCGAGCGGTCCCCGGTGGCGCTGGTGCTGGAGGACCTGCACTGGGCCGACCGCGCCACCCGGGACCTGGTCGCCTTCCTGGCCCGCACCCTGCGGTCGGGTCGGGTGACGTTGGCGGTCAGCTACCGGTCCGATGAGCTGCATCGGCGTCACCCGCTGCGGCCGCTGCTGGCGGAGCTGGTCCGGCTGCCCGCGGTGGAGCGGCTGGAGCTGGTCCCGTTCACCCGGGCCGAGCTGGCCGAGCACCTGGAGGCGATCGCCGGCGCTCCGCTGCCGGCGGAGCAGGTGGAGGGCATCCACGCCCGCTCGGAGGGCAACCCGTTCTACGCCGAGCAGTTGCTGGCCGCCGGGGCCGGCGACGCGCAGGTCGAGCTGCCGGCGACCCTCGCCGAGGTGCTGCTGGCCCGGGTCCAGCGGCTGTCGGAGCCGGCCCAGCGGGTGCTGCGGGTGGCGGCGGTGGCTGGCCGCCGGGTGTCCCACCGGCTGCTCGCCGCCGTCGCCGGGCAGCCCGAGGCCGACCTGGAGCAGGGCCTGCACGGGGCGGTCGGCGCCGGGGTGCTGACGACCGACGCCGCCACCGGCAGCTACGCGTTCCGCCATGCGCTGCTGCAGGAGGCGGTCTACGGTGACCTGCTGCCAGGCGAGCAGGTGCGGCTGCACGCCGCCTACGCCCGCCTGCTGGCCGCCGATCCCGACGGCGCCGCGGCCGAGCTGGCCCACCACTGCCTGGCCAGCCATGACCTGGCCGGCGGGCTGGCCGCGTCGGTGCGGGCGGCCGAGGAGGCCGAGGCGGTGCTCGCCCCGGCCGAGGCGCTGCGCCATCTGCACGGCGCGCTGGGGCTGTGGGAGCGGGTGCCCGAGCCGGCCGCGGTCGCCGGCATCGACCGGGTCGGGCTGACGCTGCGGGCGGCCGCGGCGGCCAGCGCCGCCGGCGAGCAACAGCGGGCGGCGACCCTCGCCCGGGACGCGGCCGCCATCGCCGAGGCCACGACCGATCCGGCGGCAGCCGCCCGTGCCTACGAGCGCTTC
>DASQWY010000318.1:0-3392 GCA_035640005.1 Actinomycetes bacterium | reverse complement strand
CGCCGGCGGCCTCGGGCGGGATCCCTCGCCCGCCGCCACCCACGCCGGTCCCGGCCATCCGCCCCCTCGTGGTCGCCGCCGTCCGACCAGCATGCCAGATAGGCTGTGCCCATGACCCCGGTCCTGCGGCTGCGCGGGCTGCGCAAGACCTACGGCGAGCTGGTGGCTGTGGACCGGCTCGACCTGGAGGTGGAGCCCGGCGAGTGCGTCGCGCTGATCGGCCACAACGGCTCCGGCAAGACCACCACCCTGCGGCTGCTGGCCGGCATGCTGGAGCCGACCGCCGGCGAGGTGACCGTCGCCGGCCAGGACGTGCGCCGGGACCGGGCGCGGGCGGCGCTGTCGTTCGTGCCCGACAGCCCGCTGCTGTACGGCGACCTCACCGTGCGCGAGCACCTGGAGCTGGTCGGCCTGGCCCACGGGGTCGGCGCCGGGCTGGACGGGCGCGCCGACGAGCTGCTGGAGCGGCTGGAGCTGGCCGACCGGCGCGACTTCCTGCCCGGCCAGCTGTCGCGCGGCATGCGGCAGAAGACCCAGCTGGCCTGCGCGCTGGTGCGGCCGTTCCAGGTGATCGCGCTGGACGAGCCGGTGGTCGGCCTGGACCCGCCCTCCCAGCAGGCGCTGCACCGGCTGCTGCTGGAGGCCAGGCGCGGCGGCGCCGCGGTGGTGCTGTCCACCCACCAGCTCGGCTTCGCCGGCGGGCTGGCCGACCGGGCGGTGGTGCTGCACGAGGGCCGGGTGGTCGGGCAGGGCGCCTGGGCCGAGGTGGTCGCCGGCGAGCAGGCGGCCCGGCTGGGCCTCCGGTGAGCGCGCCGGCGCCGGCGGTCGCGTTCCTGCGGGAGCGGCGGCGGGCGCACCGCTCGCCGGAGCAGCGCTCCGACCGCTTCACCGCCCTGTACACGCTGGCGCTGTACGCGGCGATCGGCGCCGTCACCGGCTTCCGGGTGCTGCGGCAGAGCCCCGCGCGGGGCGGCGCCGCCGCCTGGCTGGCGGGCGGCGGCCTGGCCCGCGCCACCACCGCCGTGCTGCTGCTGGCGCTGCTGGCCACGCTGCGCTGGGCGACCTGGCAGGGGCCGGTGGTGTTCAGCGCGCCCGACGTGCACTTCCTGCTGGGCGCGCCGCTGCCGCGGGCGGGGCTGGTCCGCGGGCGGCTGGCCCGCGGGCTGCTGCTGGCCGCCGGCGCCGGCGCGCTGCTGGGCCTGGCGGCGTTCGTGCTGCTGGAGGCGGAGCTGGGCGCGCCGCCGCGGCCGCTGCTGGCGGCGGCGCTGCTGGGCCCGGCGGCCTTCGGCGCGCTGGCCGCCGCGCTCGGCGGGCTGGTGGAGTACTCGGCGCGCCGGGCCCGGCTGGTGCTGCGCGCCAGCCCGCTGCTGCTGGCCGCCGCGGCCGCGGTGGCGCTCGGCGGGGCCGCGGCCGCCGGCGCCGGCCCGTGGTCGGGGCCGTGGGGGTGGGCGGCCGGGCCGCTGGTCGCCGCGGCCGGCGGGCGCGAACCAGGGTGGCCGGCCCAGGCGGCGCTGCTGGCGGCCGCCACCGCCGCCGCGGTGCTGGCGGCCTGGGCCGGCGCCCGCTCGGTCACCGTCGAGGAGCTGGAGCACCGGGCGGTCAGCCGCGGCGGGCTCGGCGCGAACCTGCTGGTCGCCGACTTGCGCGGCGCGGCGCTGCTGCGCCGCCAGGCCGTCCGGGGGCTGCTCGGCGTGCGCCGGACCCGGCTGCGCCGCCCGCGCCGGCGCTGGCTGGCGGTGCCCTGGCGCGACGCGCTCGGGCTGCTGCGCGCGCCCGGGCGGGTCGGCTGGGCGCTGCTGTTGTGCGGCGGCGCCGCCCTGGCCGCGGCCGCCGCGCCGGACCGCAAGGCGCTGGCCGCCGCCGCGATCGTGGCGGCCTACCTCGGCGCCGCGCAGCTGCTGGAGCCGCTGCGGGCCGAGGCCGACCAGCCGGACGCCGGCCGCCAGCTCCCCTGGCGCTGGCCCGACCTGGTGCTGCTGCACACGGTCACGCCGGTGCTGGCGCTGACGGTGGTCGGCCTGGGCGTGACCGCCGTGGCCTGGGCGTTCGGCCTGCTGCCTTCCGCCGCCGCCGGGGCGGCGTTCGCCGCCTGCCCGCCGGTGGCGGCCGCGCTGGTGTGGAGCGCGGCCATCCCCGGCCAGCGCGGCCGCCTCGGCCCCGACCAGTTCATCACCGCGATGGTGCTCGGCGAGGTCGGCGGCCCCGCCTACCTGCTGCGCTTCATCGCGACCGGCCCGCTGCTGGCGCTGCTGGCCCTGCTCCCGCCGGTGCTGGTGCTGCAGGGCGCGGCCGGCCGCCCGGCGGCGCAGGCACCGGCCGCCGTCACCGGCGCCGGGATGCTGCTGGCGGCCGCCCTGGCCGCCGAGCTCGCCTGGCTCCGCAGCCGCCGGCCGCCCGCCTGACCACGGACGAGATCATGAGCGACGACGTCGTGCTGGGATGGACGCCGGTGTACCCGCACCTTCGCTACCGGCTGGTCGCCGACGCGGCTTCGTCGGGTGCGCCTGCCCGTCGAGCATGTCAAAGTGGTGCCTCGCGCCCTGAGCGATTCCCGGCCGTAGCCGGGGTGGTGTCCGTGACCCAGCCGCACGACTGGCCGTTCGAGCAGCCTGCCAAGGGGACCCTGCGCCCCTGGTACTACACGGCCGCCGGCTACCTCACGGTGCTGTTCGAGGATCCGGATGAGGCCGAGCGCGCCCGGCGTGACCTGCTGGCGTCCGGCGTGCCCGACCAGGACCTCCGGCTGTACCACGCCGAGGAGACCCTGCGCATCGCGTCACGCATCCAGGAGGAACGTTCCCTGCTGGCCAAGGCGTTCGCCGCGCTGGTGGCCGACCGGACGGCGAGGGATCGCTTCATGGGCAACGCCCGGGCCGGTGGTTCCGCGCTCTGGGTCTTCGCCCCGACCAAGGAGCGCGCCAACCTGCTGGTGAAGCGCCTCGCCGACCGCCGCTACCTGACGATGCGCTACTACGGCGAGGACGGCGTGGAGGACGTCACGGGGAACCTCGGCTGACACCTCCAGCAGGTCCCTCACCATCCAGCGCCTCCAGGGTCGCCAGCGACGGCCCTCGGCGCGACCGGAGGTGGCGCGCGACGGCCTCGGCGTCGCGCAGGACCCGCAGCGGATTGGCCCAGGTCAGCTTGGCGAGGTCAGCCTCGGACCAGCGCCGGTCGAGCAGCTCGGCCAGCAGCCGCGGGTAGCCGGCCACGTCCTCCAGCCCCTCCGGCTGGAAGGCGACGCCGTCGTAGTCCCCGCCGAGGCCGACGTGGTCGACGCCGGCCACCTCGCGGACGTGCTCGACGTGGTCGGCGACCTCGGCGACGGTCACCCGGGGCGGCGGGTGGTCGCGCCGGAAGGCGGCGAACAGCGCCTCGGCGGCGTCGCCGTC
>DASQWY010000317.1:0-6623 GCA_035640005.1 Actinomycetes bacterium | reverse complement strand
GATCGGGGTGATCGGTTTGAAGGTCGACTGCGGGTTCTGGAAGACGTCCAGGAACGTCTTGAAGTGCGGGTCGTTCTGGAGCTGCTGGTCCTTCAGCGAGTCGAAGGTGCTCGGCACGTTCTTGAGCCCGTGCGCCAGCGTGGTCAGGTAGCTGGTGTCGGTGGTCATGAACTTCAGCAGCAGCCAGGACTCGGGCGCGTGCTTGACGCCCTTGGGGATGCCGGCGATGGTGCCGCCGACCTGCTGCGCGCCGTACAGGCCGGCCTGGGCGTCGTCGACCGGGAACGGCGCGGTGGCGTACTTGACCTTGGACTTGTCGCCCTCGATGAAGGCGGTGCGCCACTCGCCGTCGAGCATCATGGCGATCTTGCCGGTCTCGAAGCCGTTCTGCGCCGAGAACTCGGAGTTGGCGCCCCCGATCGAGGCGGCGAACTTCTGCAGCTTGTTGTAGCCGATGGCGTCGACCAGCGCCTTCTGCCACTGCAGCATCTTGGACCAGTTGGGGTCGGAGCTGAGCGTCGGCTTGAGCGACTGGTCGTACCACTTGGCGCCGAACGCGTGGCCGAGGGTGTTCGGCGTGGTCGAGCCGTAGAACCCGAACAGCGGCACGAACCCGGCCACCTTGATGCTGCCGTCGGGGTTGTACTCGGTCAGCTTCTTGGCCACGTCGGCGAACTCGCTGACGGTCTTCGGCGGTGCCGTGATGCCGTGCTTGGCGAACAGCTCGGTGTTGTAGTACAGGCCGTAGGCGTCGGTGAGCATCGGCAGCGCGCACTGCTTGTTCTCGAAGGAGGTGTAGCTGAACACGCCCGACGGCCAGACCTCGCTCTTGTTGATCTTGTCGGCCTGCAGGTAGGGGTTCAGGTCCTGCCACGCCCCCGACTGGCAGTACTTGGCGGCGTTGTCGGGCGTGAACGAGATCGCCACGTCCGGCGGGTTCCCACCGCTGATCGCCCGCTCGATGGCCGTGTCGTCCTTGCTGCCGACGTGCTTGACCTTCAGCCACGGGTACTGCTTGGTGACCAGGTTGAGCGCGTTGGTGGTCACCTTCAGCTCGCGGGCGGAGAAGTCGCTCCAGACGGTCAGGGTCATGGGGGCGTGGTTGGCGGTCGGGTTGATCGTCTGCGCCGGCCCGGAGCTGCCGCCACCCGCCGTGCAGGCGGCGGCGAGCAGCGCCAGTGCGACCAGGCCGATGAGCCGTCGTCTCATCTTCTGCGACTCCCTTCGGGCGAGGGTTGTCCCGCTTGGTCAGCTTTCAGACCACGAGCTCCTTCCGGTCGAGCATGCGGGCAGGGTCGAACAGGTGGTCGCGGGCGGCGGCCAGCGCGGTGGCGACCGCGCCCTGCAGCACTGCGTCGTCGCCGAGCGCCGAGGTCGCCAGCCGCGGCCGCAGCGGCGACAGCGCGCGCAGCTCCCGCTCGACCGGCTCCAGCAGCAGGTCGGCGTTGCAGCCGATGCCGCCGCCGAGGATCACCAGCTCCAGGTCGACCACGGCCAGCACCGCGGCCAGGCCCAGCGCCAGCCGCCGCGCCTCGGCGCCGACCACCTCGCGCGCGGCCGGCTCGCCGCGGCGCGCCAGGGCGAAGATCGTCTTGGGGGTGAGCGGCCCGGTCATGCCGGCCTCACGGGCGATCCGCACCACCCCGGCGGCGTTGGCGACCTCCTCGAACGCGCCGCGGCGCCGCGCCTGCCGGTCGTGCGGGTCCAGGCCGACCGGCAGGTAGCCGACCTCGCCGGCGGCGCCGCGGCTGCCGCGGTACAGCTCGCCGCCGAGCACCAGCCCCATGCCGACGCCGGTGCCGACCGACAGGAAGCCGAAGTCGCGCACCTCCCGGCCGAGGCCCTGCCAGCGCTCGCCGACCGCGGCCAGGTTGACGTCGTTCTCCACCCCGACGCGCCCGCCGAGCTCCTCCAGCAGCGCCTCCACCAGGCCCTGGCGGCCCCAGCCGGGCAGGTTGGGGGCGAGGATGACCGCGCCGCGGGTGGGCTCGTACACCCCGGGGCTGCCGACGGTGGCGTGGATGACCCGGTCCCAGCCGATGCCGGCGTCGGCGGCCAGGCCCCGGGCGATCGCGCCGATCTGGCCGGTCAGGGCGCGGGCGCTGGAGACCCTGGCGCGCTCGTCACGGCGGGCCACGATCGCGCCGGTGATGTCGGCGATCGCCGCGCGCACCCGGCGGCGGCCCACGTCGACGCCGGCCACCCAGCCGGCCGCGGGGTTCAGCTCGTAGAGCACCGCGCTGGGGCCGCGGCGCCCGCTGGACCGGCCGACCTCGCGGACCAATCCCGCCTCCAGCAGCGCCGCCAGGCCGAGCGAAACGGTCGGCTTGGACAGGCCGCTGTCGCGCGCCACCTGCGCGCGGGAGACCGGACCGGTGCGCTGGATCAGCTCCAGGATGGTGCGGGCGTTGATCGCGCGCAGCAGGCTGGGTGTGCCGGTGGTGAGCGGCCGCTCTGCCAAGGCCGAGCCCCTGATATAGTTAGGAAACCTTCCTGCCGTGCTCATTATTGATCGCCCGGCGGGGAAGTCAACCCGGGGAGGGCGAGATGGAGCTTGCGGTGCGGGGCGGGACGCCGGTCCGGCCCGACGGCTACCCGGAATGGCCGGTCCGCGACGAACGCGACGCCGAGGCGGTGGCGGCGGTGGTGCGCGGCGGCCGCTGGGGCGGCTTCCCCGAGCCGGGGCCGCTGGCCGCCGAGTTCGCCGAGCGCTTCGCCGCCTACCAGGGCGGCCGCCACGGCGTGCTGATGGCCAACGGGACCGTCACCATGGAGGTCGCGCTCAAGGCGCTCGGGATCGGCTGGGGCGACGAGGTGATCGTCCCGGCGCTGACCTTCTCGGCCACGCCCTACGCGGTCATCGCCGCCGGCGCGCTGCCGGTGTTCTGCGACGTCGACCCCGACACCCTGACCCTGGACCCCGACCGGGCCGAAGCGGCCGTCACCCCGCGGACCCGCGCGGTCATGCCGGTGCACCTGGGCCACCAGATGGCCGACATGGACCGGCTCATGCAGGTCGCGCGGCGCCACTCGCTGGCGGTGGTGGAGGACTGCGCCCACGCCCACGGGCAGCGCTGGCGCGACCGCGGCGCCGGCTCGTTCGGCGAGTTCGGCTCCTTCAGCCACCAGTCACTGAAGACCCTCACCGCCGGTGAGGGCGGCAGCCTGCTCACCGGCGACGAGCAGCTGGCCCGCCGCGCCCACTCGCTGATCGACTGCGGCCGGCCCAAGGACCCCGACGAGAAGCACTACACCTTCGGCGCCAACTACCGGCTGGGCGAGCTGCAGGCCGCGCTGCTGCTGCTCGGCCTGGAGCGCTTCCCCGGCCAGCAGGCCGAGCGGGCCGACGCCGGCCGGCGCTTCCAGCGGCTGGCCGCCGCCGTCCCCGGGGTGCGGCTGGTCCCGCCCGACCCGCGCGTCAGCCGCTGGAGCTTCTACTGCTACGTGCTGCGGATCGACCCGGAGCTGTTCGCCGGCGCCGGCAACCGGCGGGTCTGCGAGGCGCTGGAGGCCGAGGGCGTCGGCTGCTGGCCCGGCTACCCGCCGATGAGCCGCTACGACCTGTTCCAGCCCGGGCTGTCGCGCCTGCCGGTCGCGGTCGAGCACGCCGGCCGGCTCGACCCGGCCACGATGTCGTTCCCGGTGGCCGAGCGGGCGGCGCTGCGGGAGACGGTCTACCTGGACGAGAACGTCTTCCGCGCCGGCCCGCGCGGGGTCGAGGACGCGGTCGAGGCGCTCGCCAAGGTGCAGCGCTACGCCGAGGAGCTGGAGCGCTAGCTCCGCGCTAGCTCGGGAAGAACCGCGGCAGCCACGGGCGGCTGCGCCTCAGCAGGGCGTCCAGCAGCGGCGCCGCCACCCGGAACTCGCGCACCAGCGGGTTGGCCAGCAGGGCCTTGCGGGCGACGGCGCGGTCGCCGCTCAGGGCGGCCCGGACGGTCAGGCGCTCGTAGGCTTTGGCCTGCTGCACCAGGCCGAGCAGCTCGGGCGCGAGCGGCGCCAGCCGCAGCGGGTGCGCGCCGGCCGCGTCGACGCGGGCCGGCACCTCCACCACCGCGTCGTCGGGCAGGTCGGGCAGGGCGCCGTCGTTGCGGACGTCGACCACCTGCACGTCGCCGGTGCCGGCGTGCAGCGAGGCAATCAGCGCCGCGGCCGCCTCGCTGTAGAAGGCGCCGCCGCGCCGTTCCAGCAGCTCGGGCTTGCGGTCCAGGGCGGGGTCGCGGTACAGCTCCAGCAGCTCCCGCTCGATCGCCATGACCTGCTCGGCGCGCGGCGGCAGGCGGCGCTGCTCGTCCAGCACCTGCGAGGTGGCGTAGTAGTAGCGCAGGTAGGAGGAGGGGACGACCCCCAGGGTGCGCAGCAGGTCGGCGGGCAGGCCCAGCTCGGCGGCGAGCTGGCCGGCGTGCCGGTCGAGCAGCTCGGGCAGGCGGTCGATCCCGTCGACCCTGACGGCGCGCTCCCAGGTCAGGTGGTTGAGGCCGACGTGCTCCAGCTCGACCCGCTCGGGGGCGACCCCCAGCTGCGCGGCGAAGCGGCGCTGGAAGCCGATCGCAGTGTTGCACAGCCCGATGGCGCGGTGGCCGTGGTCGAGCAGCGCCTGGGTGACGATCCCGACGGGGTTGGTGAAGTCGACGAACCAGGCGCCCGGCGCGGCGCGGCGCGCGGCCTCCTCGGCCAGCTCCAGCACCACCGGGACGGTGCGCAGCGCCTTGGCGAACCCGCCCGGCCCGGTCGTCTCCTGGCCGACGCAGCCGTACTCCAGCGGCAGGGTCTCGTCGGCCAGGCGCATCGCCTGCCCGCCGACGCGCAGCTGCACGACCACGAAGCCGGCGCCGTCCAGCGCCTGCTCGCGCCGACCGGTGAGGGTCAGGCGCCCGCCCCAGCCGGCCCGCGCCAGCATGCGCCCGGCCAGGCCGCCGACCACCCGCAGCCGCTCGGCGTCGGGGTCCAGCAGCACCAGCTCGTCGACTGGCAGGCGGCCCTCCCGGGTGGCGAAGCCCTGCACCAGCTCGGGCGTGTAGGTGCTGCCGCCCCCGACCACCGCGATCTTCAGGCCCACGCCGTGCCCCCTTATCGCCCGCTCCCGCGGCTGCTATTGTTCGGCATCATGAGTTGGTTAGGGAAGTTTCCTTTCTACCCTGGGATCGGCGGCCGCGCCAGGGCCCCGGCATGACCGCCGCCGCGGTGCTGGCGGTCGACGGGGGCAACTCCAAGACCGACCTGGCGCTGGTCGGCCACGACGGGACGGTGCTGGGCGCGGCCCGCGGGCCGGGCGCCTCCCACCACCACGTCGGCGTGCCGGCCGCCATGCGGGCGCTGGAGGCGCTGGCGGTGGCGGCCTGCCGCGACGCCGGCCTGGACCACACAGGGCTTCCGCTGGCCGAGGTCGGCTGCTGGTGCCTGGCCGGCCTAGACCTGCCGTCGGACGAGCGGGCGCTGGCGCCGGCGATCGCCGCGCGCCGCTGGGCGCGCGAGGACCTGCTGCGCAACGACGTGTTCGCGGTGCTGCGCGCGGGCAGCGCACGTACCTGGGGGATCGGCGTGGTGGTCGGCTCCGGCATGAACTGCGCCGGCGTCGCCCCCGACGGGACGCAGGTGCGCTTCCCCGCGCTCGGCGAGCTGTCGGGCGACTGGGGCGGCGGCCACGACATCGGCATGGCCGCCGTCGGCGCCGCCCTGCGCGGGGAGGACGGCCGCGGGCCGCGGACGGCGCTGCAGCGGCTGGTCCCCGAGCACTTCGGGCTCGGCTCCGCGCTGGCGGTGGTCGAGGCGGTCCACCTCGGCCGGCTCGGCGAGCGGCGGCTGCTGGAGCTGGCCCCGCTGGTGTTCGCGGCCGCCGACGGCGGCGACGCGGCCGCCGCCGGGATCGTCGAGCGGCAGGTGCGGGAGGTGGTGACGATGGCCGGCGCGGCCATCCGCCGGCTCGGCCTTGCCGGCCGCGACGTCGAGGTGGTGCTGGGCGGGGGCGTGCTCCACCGCGACGACCCGGCGTTCCTGGAGCGGATCCGCGCCGGCATCGCGCAGCTGGCGCCGGCGGTCAGGCTGCGGCGGTCGACGGTGCCGCCGGTGGTCGGGGCCGCGCTGCTGGGCCTGGACCGGCTCGGTGCCCCGCCGCGCGCCGCCGAGCGCGTCCGTGCCACCCTCACCCGCGAGCGCCTGGCGGCGCTCCAACCGGCCACCGCCCCGACGCGCTAGGAGGGCTCGATGGGCAGGATCGCGCTCGAGCACGTGAGCAAGGTGTTCGCCGGCGGCGTGCAGGCAGTGCGGGACGTGTCGCTGGAGATCGACGACGGCGAGTTCATGGTGCTGGTCGGGCCGTCCGGCTCCGGCAAGACGACGGCGCTGCGGATGCTCGCCGGGCTCGAGGAGGTGGACGCGGGAGCGATCTACATCGGCACGCGCGACGTCACCGACGTGCCACCGAAGCAGCGCGACATCGCGATGGTGTTCCAGAACTACGCCCTCTACCCGTACCTGACCGTCGAGCAGAACATCGGCTTCCCGCTCAAGATCGCGAAGGTGCGGAAGGCGGAGCGCGAGCGCCGCGTCCTCGAGGTCGCGAGGCTGCTCGGGCTCGAGGACTACCTCGAGCGCAAGCCCGCGCAGCTCTCCGGCGGCCAGCGCCA
>DASQWY010000316.1:0-7200 GCA_035640005.1 Actinomycetes bacterium | reverse complement strand
GTAGCTCTCCCTCGCCCATCCTCCGGTGGGGTTGGGGCACACCTGACCGCCGCCGGGCGCCAAGCCCAAGGCCGCGCCGGCCGATCACCACCGCCGCCGCATGATGCCCGGTGACGGTGATCGCTGTCCTGGTTGAGCGATTGAGGGGCTGCTGCCAGTGGCGCTTGCCCCACTTGGAGGTCCAACCGGGGTCGACCGCGATGACCCACAGGTTGGCGTTGGCCGCCATGCCCACCAGCAAGTCACGGAACTGCCGCGTCGGCATCCCCGAGACGATATGGCGGAACCGCCGGCCACGCCGACCGCGGCCGAGGGTCTCCCGGCCAAGCTGCCGGGCGTCGGTGAACTCCAGGTTCTCGACCGTGATGGACTTGCAGCCGTGCGCCTTGGCAAGCCGGATTAGCTCGGCGACCGCTGCCCGTAGCCTGCCATCACGGGTGCTGGCTGGCAGCCCTGAAAGCGCCAGCGGGATGGTCCGCGGCCCGCCGACGGGGTTCCCGAACGGGTCGAGCAGCCAGCCGTCGAGGTGGTCGGCGTTGAGGTCCACGCCCACGGTGGCGCGCTGCCGCAGATCCTCCACCGACGGCACCGGCCTGGCCGCCAGCCGCCAGCTGGCGTCCGCATACCAGCGCCGCCTAACCGGATCCCAGATGATGTCGTACCTGACGGCGCCGCTGGCCGCCTGCGCCGCCCACTCGGCAGCGCGGTGGGTGAACATCACGGGGCACGATAGCCGGAAGGTGGCCGCCCGGCCGGGGGTGTTCGACAGGTGCGCCAGCGGGGTCGGGAGCCGCAGCTCCAGCCAGTGCTCATCCGGGTGAACCCGGATCGTCTCGTTGCCCCATGGTTTGTCCGCCTCCCCATCGGCGCACAGGAACCACCGTGCGGCCTGCCAGCGCGCCCTCCATTCCGCCTCGGTCAGCCCCGCCTCGCCACGGCCCACACCATGGCGGAGCCTGGCAAGCGGTCGGCCGCCGCGGCACACCGACACCCGCCGCTCAATAAGCCGCCGCTCGACCTGGTTGAGCTTGGCCTGGAGGTGCCGCAGCCGACGCTGCTTGGCGAACCGCTCATCCTGGCTGGCGTAGCCCCACACGCTGCCCTGCCGCTTGCCGACAGGTATCGCCAGACGAGAGCGGACCCGCCGGAGCGCGCGACGCAGCCCTACGCGGGCGTCTAGCAGGTTCTTGTGGGCTCGCTCCCACTGGTCGTCCGAGGTCCGCGTGATCGCGCCGGCCCAGCGGCTGGACGCCTGGGGCGTCAGAGCGCGCTTGCGGTCAGCGCGCAGGTCCGAATCGCCCGCCCTAGCGACCCGGCAGCGCACGGCCAGGTCCTGACCAGCCAGCCGGCCGAGATGCTCGCCGACCACCCGCACGACTGCCTCGTCCCATGGCGACAGGCGCAACCGCGTGCGGATCCGCGCCCCCGAGGGCGGTGCGGCCACGAACGCCGGGAGGAAGGTTCTCACCGACCGGACACCTCTACCTCGGTCCCGATCCGATAGCAGCGGGCCGACACGCCATTGCTGGATACAACGTCGCCGGCACTGAAGGCACGAGCCTATTCGAACACTAGTTCGTTAGGCAAACCTATTGTCAATAGTCAAGAGGTGCGGCTCGACTGCAGGTATGAGCCGCCCTGATTGTGACCTGCGCTGCAGTGGGCGGTCGTGATGAAGTAGGGCTCCTTCCTGTTAGGGTGGTGCGGATGAGGGTCCTGGAGGCGGCGGTGGCCGAGTGCGTCGCCTACGTCGACGAGCTGCTCGCCAAGCCGCTGCCGGTGCGGCGGCAGCTGGAGACGTGAGCGTGCGCGCGACCCGCTTCGGGGCGCCGCTGCCGCCCGGCGGCACCATCGGCGTGGCCGCCCCGGCCAGCCCCTGGGAGAACCGCTCCGAGCTGCTCCGCGGGGTCGGCTGGTGGGAGGCGCGCGGCTACCGGGTCAAGCTGGCGGACGGCATCGGCGCGCGCGACGCCTACGTCGCCGGGGACGCCAAGGGCCGGGCCCGCGACCTGGAGGCGATGTTCGCCGACCCGGAGGTCGACGTGGTGCAGTGCCTCACCGGCGGCTTCGGCTCGGCGCAGCTGCTGCCGCACCTGGACATGGAGCTGATCGCCGCCAACCCCAAGCCGTTCTGCGGCTACTCCGACATCACCGCCCTGCACGTGGCGCTGCGGCAGCGGGCGGGGCTGGCCACCTTCTACGGGCCGCACCTGTGGACGGTCGGCGACAAGGACACCTCGGAGTTCACCCGCCGCCGGCTGTTGCGGGTGCTCGGCGGCGACGGCTCCGGGCCGCTGCCGGCCGACCCGGACGACCCGTGGGTGCGCCGCATCCGCGGCGGCAGCGCCAGCGGGCCGCTGGCCGGCGGGAACCTGTGGCTGCTGGCGCAGACCATGGGCACCCCGTGGGAGGTGGAGCTGGACGGGGCGATCCTGTTCTTCGAGGACGTGGACGCGCCGCCGTGGCAGGTGGACGGGATGCTCACCCAGCTCGGCCACGCCGGCAAGCTCGCCCAGGTGGCCGGGGTGCTGGTCGGCGAGATGGACAAGTGCGACTGGCGCGAGGGCCGGCCGGAGTGGCCGCGGACCAAGTCGCTGGAGCAGGTGCTCGAGGAGCACCTGGAGCCGCTGGGCGTGCCGGTGCTCCACAAGCTGCCGCTCGGGCACGGCAAGCACCTGGCCACCCTGCCGCTCGGGGTCGCCGCCACCCTGGACGCCGACGCCGGCACCGTCACCATCGACGAGCCGGCCCTGCGCCCACCCGGCTAGCCGGTCCCGCGACCGGGACGGCACTCGGCACCACCGCCAGGCGAGCTACTGCAAGTTGCGGATGGCAACTCCAGCGGCCAGCGGCGACACTTCCCGGGCAACGATCGTGCCGAGCGTCCCGCTTGGTACGCAATGCCCGGCCAGCGCTGGACGGCGGGCCGCGACCGATACCAGCGCCGCCCGTGCTGGCCACGGGAGGGCACGGCGGCGGGCGAGCATCCCCCGGCTCCGCCCGCCGCCGGCCCCCCAACAAGCCCGCGTGCCGGCGCCGCTGCCTACCCCACTGCCTCCCTGGGCGCGGCCGGCAGCGCGAGTGCCGTCGTGACTGCCCAGACGGGCGTCAGGATCGCCGCTCCGACCGCCGTGAACACGTCGGACAGGGTGTCCGCCTCGGCCACCATGGCGATCACGCCCACGGCCATCACCAGCGCGATGGCCAGGGTCAGCCCCCGCCATGCCGGACTGAACAGCCCGCGGTTGCTGGTGCCTCGCCAGATCAGGAACAGGCCGGCGCCCGCAAGGGCAAGGGTCCCCACGATCAGCCATCGTTGAGCGTTGTCGATCATGCCGAGGGCCTGCCCCCGGCTGATGATCTGCTCGCTCGCGCGTGCGCAGTCGCAGTAGTGCGGGTCGATGCCGACCTTCTTGGCGCCGAGGAACAAGAGCTCGCCCACCGCTCCGATGGTGGCCCCGACCCCGACCGCGAGCGTCCCGAGCAGCACCCAGGGGTCGTCGCGGCCCACCGAGTCCCACAACAGCGCGACCAGCCCGATGAGCGCGAAGAATCCGACGGTGAACAGGATCAGGGAGCTGAGCTCCTGCGGCCACCGGTCGCTCTCGTTCTGGAAGAACGCCAGGGTCCCCTCGAGCAGGTCGTTCGGCGCGGTCTTGCGTGGCGGGGACGCGGTGATGTCGAACTCGAGCAGTATGGTGATCACGCCGGCCGCGAACAGGGGAACCGCCGCCAGCCAGCCCAGGATCCCGGCCAGCCTCCGCACGTCCGACTGGCCTGTGATGTTCGCACCGCTCAAGTGCACTCCCTCCCCACGGGGCCGGATCGCGACCGACGGTTGGATGCTAGTCCAGGTCGAGGCCGGGGTCGGCGTGGACCGGCTCGCCCTCGACCAGGGTGGCGAGCACGCGGGCGTCGCCGACCGGGCCGGCGCCCTCGTCGAAGGGGTCGCGGTCGAGCACGGCCAGGTCGGCCAGCTTGCCGGGGGCGAGCGTGCCGGTGGTGGCCTCCAGCCGGTTGGCGTAGGCGGAGCCGGCGGTGAACGCGGCCAGGGCGGCGGGCAGGTCCAGCCGCTCGGCCGGCAGGAACGGCTCGGCGCCGCGGTCGTCGGGCGCCACCCGGTTGACGGCGACCTCCAGCTCCAGCAGCGGGTCGGCGGTGCTGACCGTCCAGTCACTGCCGAAGGCGAGCACCGCGCCGGCGCGCCGCAGGCTCGCCCACGGGTACTGCCAGGCGGCCCGCTCGGGCTCGACGAACGGCAGGGTCAGGTCGCGCATGTAGCCGTCCAGGCACGCCCAGAACGGCTGGGCGTTGGCGACCACGCGCAGGCGGCGGAAGCGGTGCCGGTCGGCCGGGTGGACGAACTGCAGGTGGGCGATCTGGTGGCGGGCGTCGCGGCGGCCGTTCTCGGCCGCGGCGGCCTCGACCGCGTCCAGCGCCTCCCGCACCGCCCGGTCGCCGATGGCGTGCACGTGCGCGTCGAAGCCGTCGCGGTCCAGCGCCACCACGATCCGGGTCAGCTCCTCGGGCGGGTACATGCTGGCGCCGCGGTCGCCGCCGGGCGCGCCGGAGCCGTCCAGGTAGGGGTCGAGCATGGCGGCGGTGAAGCTCTCGAACACGCCGTCCTGGAACAGCTTGACCGAGGTCGCCCGCAGCCGGCCGACCTCGGCCTGCCGGCGCAGCTCGCGCAGCTCCTCCAGCTGCTCCAGGCCGAGCTCCGGCCGCCACTTGAGGGCGGCGACGGCGCGGCCGGTCAGCTCGCCCCGGTCGGCCAGGGAGCGGTAGGCCGCC
Source organism: Actinomycetes bacterium (assembly GCA_035640005.1). Classification (GTDB taxonomy): domain Bacteria; phylum Actinomycetota; class CALGFH01; order CALGFH01; family CALGFH01; genus DASQWY01. The sequence continues at coordinate 2,409 of DASQWY010000316.1, read as the reverse complement.
AGCATCGGCGCGGTCACCCACGCCTCTTGCCAGGCGGTGATCCCCAGCCGGTGCAGGTGGGCCTGGGCGTGCCGCAGGGCGTCCTCCAGCTGCGCCGGGGTCGGCTCGGGCAGCAGCGCCCGCACCAGGTCCATGGCCGCCTCGTGGAGGGTGCCGGACGGCGCGCCGCCGGGGTCGCGCTCCACGCGGCCGCGGGGCGGGTCGGGGCTGGCCGCGCCGACGCCGGCCAGCGCCAGCGCGGCGCCGTTGACCCAGGCGCTGTGGCCGTCGCGGCTGGTCAGGTAGGCGGGCCGGTCGGGCACGACCGCGTCGAGGGCGGCCCGGCCGGGGCTGCCGCCCGGGAACGCGTCCATGCTCCAGCCGCCGCCGACCACCCAGGGCGCGTCCGGGTGGGCGGCCGCCCAGGCGGCGACGGCCGCGCCGTAGCCGGCCGGCTCGACCTCGTGCAGCGCGCAGCCGAGCTGCTCCAGGCCGCCTTCCAGCGGGTGGACGTGGGCGTCCTGGAAGCCCGGGAGGACCAGGCCGGCGTCCAGGCGCAGCAGCCGGGTGGCCGGGCCGCGCAGCGCCAGGACCTCCCGCTCGGCGTCGACGGCGGCCAGCCGGCCCGCCCGCACCGCCAGCGCGTCCGCCCACGGCCGCCCCGGGTCGCCGGTCCACACCGGCGCCCCGACCACCAGCAGGTCGGCCGCGGTCCCGCTCACCGGCGCACCCGATCCTCCGGGGCGCCCGTGCCGGGTTCCCCGGACCCCTGATCCTCCGGGGCACCCGTGCCGGGTTCCCCGGACCCCTCCACGCCTGCCGGCGCGCCGCGCTCCGCCCGGGCCAGGCGGTCGGCCAGGCGCGGCCAGTCGACCATGACCACCAGCACGGTCGCCGCCATCGGCCAGTAGTCCAGCCGCATGGCCACCCAGATGCCGGCGTGCAGGGCGAGCACGGCGGGGACCAGCAGCCAGGCCAGCCGCGGCCGCCACAGCACCAGCGGGAAGGCCAGCTCGACCGCCAGCGTGCCGGCGGCCAGCAGGTGGGCGAGCAGCGGCCGGTCGGCGACGAACAGGGCGGCCGGGTTGGGCGTGGGCTGGGCGTCGCTGGAGGCGTACAGGATCCAGCGCAGGTTGCCGCTGGTCACCCACGCCGGCCCGGCGTGCAGCAGCTTGGCGAGGCCGGTGAAGCCGTAGGCGCCGGCGACCACCACCATCGCGGTCCGCACCGGCCAGCCGTGGGCTGGGGCGGGCACGGCCCCGGGGGATCGGGCGGAGGATCGGGCGCGCCGCCGCAGCGCGTCCAGCGACCAGGCGGCCCCGGCGTCGGCGGGCAGCAGCGGGAACAGGCACAGCAGCAGCAGCACGTCGTTGTGGACGGTCTTGCCGAGGCTGGAGGTCATCGCCACCAGCGGCACCGCCGCCAGCCACGCCAGCGGCAGGGTGACCCGGGTCGCCAGGCCGGCGGCCGCCGCCAGCGCGCAGGCCACCGCGACCACCTGGACCGGCCCGACCAGCGCCGGCGGCGGCATGGCGTGCAGCAGCTTCAGGAACGAGATCGGCCGGAACAGCGCCGCCGGCTGGTGGGCCAGCTCCAGGTACGGCCCGGTGGCCAGCCGCACCGCCAGCACCCCGCACAGCCCGATGCGCAGCCAGGCGACCCGCCGCGGGTCGCCGCGGGCGAACAGCCAGCCCTCCACCCGGCGCCAGACCCCCCGCTCAGGCGGCACGGACGCCTCCGTCCTGGCAGGTCCAGCGCAGCGTGCGCGCCGGCGGGGCGCCGCGGCGGCCCACCCTGGCCGACACGTCGGTGACCGTCTGGTAGACGCGCACGGCGTCGACCTGCCCGCCCCTGGCCCGCACCGCCTCCGCCCAGGCGCGGCAGACGGCCAGCTTGCGGTCCTCGGGCAGGCCCGCGAACCCCTTCAGGACCTGCACGTTGCCGTGGTAGCCGACCGGCAGGTCGGCGAAGGGGATGGGGTGCTCGCGCCCGGCCGGGTCGACCGTCACCGCCTGGTAGCCCGGCTGCCTGGCCTGGCGGGCGTCGGCGAACAGCCGCCAGCCGGTCAGCGGCCACGCCTCCACGCCGAGCAGGCCGCAGACCAGGAAGGCGGCCAGGTAGGCGGCGACGAACCGGCGCGTCCAGGCGGGCGGGTCCATGCCGAGCAGGCTACCTCGGGCCTCACTAGATCGTAACAGCGTGCTGCGGAACCCGAGCCGCGTTGGTGGGTCGCGATGTGCGACCATGCGGCAACCTGGGTCGCGGAGGTGTCGTGGGCGGGGAGGAGCTGCCGGCGGCGGACTTGGCCGTGCTCCGCCATGCCGTCCTGGTGTTCTACGAGGGGCTTGCTCAGCCGTTGCTTGGGCAGCGGCGTGGCCGCATGGCGCGGCGGCTGCACCGGCCGGGCCTGCGCTGGCTGAACGAGCTGCT
>DASQWY010000315.1:0-5826 GCA_035640005.1 Actinomycetes bacterium | reverse complement strand
TCGACCGCCAGGGTGCGCCCGTAGCGCTTGCTGAGCCCTCGTACCTCGATCATCTGACCTCCCTGTGCCGTGCGACGACGACCACGCTAGGAGGCCGGCGTGGCCGGGTCGTCACCGTGGGGAGCCAACCGGGCGGGCGCGGTCATACCTGGGTATGACGCCGCTGGAGGGACGACGCGGCGGCGCGCCGCGCCTAGCATGGGAGCGTCATGTGGGTGTTCGGCGGGTTGCCGCAGGTGCTGACCGGCGCGGACCCCGTCCCTGCCTGGTGGGGGTCGCGCTGGCGGCGCTGGACGGCCCTGGCGCTGGCCGCGCTCGGCGTGGCCATGCTGGCCCTGTCGCTGCTGGCCGTGGCGCGGGTGCTGACGGTCGAACGGTTCGGCGCGCCGGTCGTCCGGCCCCGCCCGCTGCACCCGGGGGTGCTGCTGGTCCCGGCGCTGCTGGCGCCGCTGCCGCTGGCGGTGCGGTTCCCGCTGCTCGCCTGGCGGATCGCGTACCTGATCGCGCTGCTGGCCCCGCTGCTGCCCGGCCAGCCGCGCGTGCACCCGGTGCAGGCCACGGTGCTGCTGGTGGTGACCTGCGCGGCGGGACTGCGCCACCCGCGGCCGCTGCGCTGGTGGCTGTGGGCGCTGCTGCTGCTGCCGGTGTGGCTGTGGGCCGGGCCGGGGTGGGCCGGCCGGGCCGAGCTCACCGCCGGGCTCGCCCTGCTGGCCGCGGCGGTGGACGGCGTCGGCTCCTGGCGGTACGCCACCCGCGCGCTGGCGGCGCAGCAGGAACGCGCTGAGCTGGAGCGGGCGCGCCGGGCGGTGCTGGAGGAGCGCACCCGCATCGCCCGCGAGCTGCACGACGTGGTCGCCCACCACCTGTCGCTGATCGCGGTGCAGGCGGAGACCGCCCCCTACCGCCAGCACGACCTGCCGGAGCCGGTGCGCGCCGAGTTCTCCTCGCTGAGCGGGGCGGCCCGCGAGGCGCTGGTGGAGATGCGCAAGCTGCTCGGCGTGCTGCGCCACGACCAGCCGGCCGAGCGCGCTCCGCAGCCGCGGCTCGGCGAGCTACCCGAGCTGGTCGCCGCCGCCCGGCGGGCCGGGGTGGCGGTGGAGCTGTCGATGCCCGCGGCGGGCGGCCAGCTGCCGCCCGGCGTGGCGGTCTGCGCCTACCGGATCGTGCAGGAGGCACTGTCCAACGCCAGCCGGCACGCCCCGGGGGCGCCGGTCGCCGTCACCGTCGACCGGGACGACCGCGCGCTGCGGCTGCGGGTGGCCAACGGCCGCGGCGACCCGCCGTGGCCGTCCCCGGACGGCCGCGGACCCGGGCACGGGCTGGCGGGGATGCGCGAGCGGGTCGCGCTGCTGGGCGGGTCGCTGGAGGCCGGGCACGCCCCGGGCGGCGGCTTCGCCGTGGCGGCCGTGCTGCCCCTGGACGGCGGCCCGTGACCGCCGGCGCTGCCATCACCGTGACCAGGTGCCTGATCGCCGACGACCAGGCGATGGTCCGGGAGGGCTTCGGCGCGCTGCTGGACGCCCAGCCGGGCCTGCAGGTCGTCGGGCAGGCCGCGGACGGCGCCGAGGCGGTCAGCCAGGCCCGGCGGCTGCGGCCCGACGTGGTGCTGATGGACGTGCGCATGCCGGTGGTGGACGGGCTGCAGGCCACCCGCCAGCTGCTCGCCGGCCCGGAGCGGGCGCCGCCGCCGCGCGTGCTGATGCTCACCACCTTCGACCTCGACGAGTACGTCTACGAGGCGCTGCGCGCCGGGGCGAGCGGCTTCCTGCTCAAGGACGCGCCCGCCGCCGAGCTGGTCCACGCGGTCCGGGTGGTCGCCGCCGGCCAGGCGCTGCTGGCACCGTCGGTGACCCGGCGGCTGATCGCCGACTTCGCCAGCTGCCCCCGCCGGCGGCCACCGCTCCCGGCCGAGCTGGGCGCGCTCACCCCGCGGGAGACCGAGGTGCTGCGGCTGATCGCCCGCGGCCTGTCCAACGCCGAGATCAGCGACTCCCTGGTGATCGCCGAGCAGACCACCAAGACCCACGTCGGCCGCATCCTCGCCAAGCTCGACCTGCGCGACCGGGCGCAGGCGGTCGTGCTCGCCTACGAGTCCGGCCTGGTCACCCCCGGCGAATGACGCCCCACCCCAAGGAGGCCGCCATGACCGAAAGCAGCGTGCCGAACTCGGCCCGGATCTGGAACTACTGGCTGGGCGGCACCGACAACTACCCCGTCGACCGCGCCGCCGGCGAGCAGTACCGCCAGGTCTTCCCCGGCATCGTCGACGTCGCCCGCGCCTCCCGGCAGTTCCTGACCCGCGCCGTCGGCTACCTGGCCGGCGAGGCGAGGATCCGCCAGTTCCTGGACGTCGGCGCCGGCCTGCCCACCGCCGACAACACCCACGAGGTCGCCCAGCGGGCCGCGCCGGAGAGCCGCATCGTCTACGTCGACAACGACCCGCTGGTGCAGGCGCACGCCCGCGCCCTGCTGACCAGCTCCGCCGAGGGCGCCACCAGCTACGTCGACGCCGACCTGCGCGAGCCCGAGCGGATCCTGGAGGCCGCGGCGGAGACGCTGGACCTCGCCCGGCCGGTCGCGCTGATGCTGATGGGGGTGCTGGGGCACGTCGGCGACTACCAGCAGGCCCAGGCGGTCGTGCGGCGGCTGCTGGCGCCGCTGCCGCCCGGCAGCTACCTGGTGCTCAACGACGGCACCGACACCGTCGACCCGGTGTTCGCCGAGGCCCAGCGGCGCTACAACGAGAGCGGCGCGGTCCCCTACCACCTGCGCAGCCCCGCGCAGATCGCCGGCTTCTTCGAGGGGCTGGAGCTGGTGGAGCCCGGGGTGGTGTCGGTCCCGCGCTGGCGGCCCGACGCCGCCGACGGGCAGCCGGCGGAGGTGGACGCGTTCGGCGGCGTCGGCCGCAAGCCGTAGCGCCCGCGGCGGCTCAGGCGTCCAGGTAGGCGAGCACCGCCAGCACCCGCCGGTTGTCGTCCTCGGAGGGCGGCAGGCCGAGCTTGGCGAAGATGCTGTTGGTGTGCTTGGCGACCGCCTTCTCGGTGATGAACAGCCGGGCGGCGATGGCGGCGTTGGAGCGCCCCTCGGCCATCAGGCCGAGCACCTCCCGCTCGCGCGGGCTGAGCCGGCGCAGCGGCTCCGCCCGTTCGTGCCTGGTGAGCAGCTGCGAGATCACCTCGGGATCCATGGCGGTGCCGCCGGCGGCGACCCGGCCGACCGCGTCGACGAACTGGCCGACGTTGGACACCCGGTCCTTCAGCAGGTAGCCGACCCCGCCGCTGCGGTCCGACAGCAGCTCGCGGGCGTACAGCGGCTCCACGTACTGCGACAGCACCAGCACCGGCAGGCCAGGCACCTGCGCGCGGGCCTGGATCGCCGCGCGCAGCCCCTCGTCGGTGAAGCTGGGCGGCAGGCGCACGTCCACCACCGCCACGTCGGGACGGTGGCTGGTCAGCGCCCGCAGCAGCGACGGCCCGTTGTCCACCGCCTCCACGACCTCGAAGCCGTGCGCGGTGAGCAGCCGGATCAGCCCGTCCCTGAGGAGGGCGAGGTCTTCGGCGATGACGACTCGCACGGCAGCTCCATGCTCACGACGGTGGGCCCGCCCGGCGGGCTGGTCACCACCAGGGTGCCGTCGAACGCGGCCAGCCGCCGGCGGATGCCGGGCAGGCCGCTGCCGCCGGCCGGCTCCGCGCCGCCCTTGCCGTCGTCGCCGACCTCCATGACGAGCCGGCCGGCGGCGTGGCGCAACCGCACCCAGCAGCGGCTGGCCTGGCTGTGCTTGATCACGTTGGTGAGCGCCTCGGCCACGGCGAAGTAGGCGGCCGACTCCACCGGGGCCGGCAGCCGGCCGGGGAGGTCGACCTGGACGTCGGTGGGCAGCGGCGACGCCAGCGCCAGCGCCCGCACCGCGCCGTCCAGGCCGCGGTCGGCGAGCACCGGCGGGTGGATGCCGCGGACCACGTCGCGCAGCTCGGCGAGGGCCTGGCTGGTCGCCTGCCGCGCCTCCGCCAGCAGCTCCCTGGCCGCGTCCGGGTCGGCGCCGACGGCCTCGTCGGCCATGCCCAGACTCATGCCCAGCGCCACCAGCCGCGCCTGCACCCCGTCGTGCAGGTCACGCTCGATGCGGCGCAGCTCGGCGGCCTGGGTGTCGACCGTCTCGGCGCGGGTCTCGGTGAGCTCCGCGACCCGGCTGGCCAGCCGCGCCCGCTCGGTCGGGCCCAGCAGCAGCCGGGCCAGGTGCGCGTCGGTCCGCGCCAGCCTGGGCGTCGCCCAGCCCCACAGCAGCAGCACCAGCACGCCCTCCAGCGCCACCAGGTTCGCGCTCGGCTGGTCGGTGACCCGCACCAGGCCGAGGTAGCCGAGGTCGGTGCCGGCGGGCAGCAGCGGCCAGATCGCCGGCACCGCCAGCCCGGCGAGCCCCGCCAGCAGCAGCGCCAGCGGGAGCAGGCGCAGCAGCGTGCCGACGGTGGCGTCCAGCGGCAGCCACGCCAGGTCCCGCCAGCTGGCCGGGTCGCGCGCGACCACCTTCAGCCGCGCGAACCAGCCGCGCTCACGCGCCGGGCGGTACGGGCTGGGGATCTCCACCCCGAGCGTCCGCCCCGCCCAGGAGCGGTGCAGGTTGGCGAAGCGGCGCAGCAGCGCCAGCGCCAGCAGCAGCAGCGGCACCCCCACCCACAGCGGGACCAGCACGGCCGTGACCGCCACCAGCACCAGCAGCGCCAGCCCGACCGGCGACAGCAGGGCGAGCGCCAGCGCGCGGCCGAGCAGGCGCACCCGCCCGGCCGGCCGGCCCCCGCTCCCGCTCACCGCCATCGGTCCCTCCCTTCCCGGGGCCATTGTGCCCGCCCCCACCGCCGCGATCAGTGGGGCTAGGCCCACCTTCACGACGGGTCCTGCGACCCCGCCGGTTCGGGTACTGGGCCCAGTGCCGCCGCGGCCGCCCGCGCGCAGCCTTGAGGCCGCCAGGCACCGAGGCTCGCGAAGGAGGAACCGCCGTGGCGCACCGCCGGACCCGCCGCACCCTGGCGGGCGCCGCCCTGGCCGGGCTGCTGTTCATGGGCACCGGCGCGGCGGCCTGGTCCGACGGCGCCGACCCGCACCTGGCGCTCGCCGGCCCGCCCGGCGCGCCCGCCTGGGCGGCCGCGGCGGCCGCGGTCACGCCCGGCGTGCCCGCACCCGACCCGGCGTCGGCGTCACCGGACCGGGTGCGCCGGTTCTGGGCGGCGCTGGACCGCCCGCAGCGGCTGGAGTTGGCGCGCCGCGACCCCGGGGTCGTCGGCAACCTGGACGGCGTCCCCTGGTCGCTGCGGTACGCCGCCAACGACCGCGCGCGCCGCGCCCACGACCCCGGCGGGCCGCGCCCGGCGGGCCGGCTGCTCGGCTACGACCCGCGCGGCGACGGCCGGCTGGTGGAGGTCTTCGGCGACCTGGCGTCGGCGCGGCGGGTCGCGGTGCTGGTGCCGGGCAGCGGCTGGCGGCTCGGCAACCTGCTGGGCACGGCCCCCCGCACCGGCGCCGACCCGGTCGCCGCCGCCCAGGCCCTGCGCGCCGAGACCGCCCGCCTGGACCCGGCCGCCCGGGTGGCGGTGGTGGTGTGGCTCGGCTACGACGCCCCCGAGGGCATCGACCGGGAGGCGTTCCGGTCGGAGCGGGCCGCGGCCGGCGTCCCCGCCCTCACCCGCTTCCTGGCGGGCCTGCCGCGCGGGGCCAGGGTGAGCCTGCTGTGCCACAGCTACGGCGCGGTCGTCTGCGGCGACGCCGCCGCGGGGGCGCCGGCCGGCGACCTGGTCGCGCTGGCCGCGCCGGGCATGGACGTGGCATCGG
>DASQWY010000314.1:0-5889 GCA_035640005.1 Actinomycetes bacterium | reverse complement strand
CGGCAACGCCCTGCAGGACGTCGACCTGGCCGGGCGGGTGCTCGCCAAGCTCGGCGCCGCGGCGGGCACGCTGGAGCCCGACGACGTCGCCGCCAGGCTGACGGCCAGCCCGGTCAACGGCAGCTCCTTCGTCGACCTGGTCTACACCGACACCGACCCGGCCCGCGCCGGCCGGGTGCTGGGGGCCTACGCCAAGGCGTGGGCGACCCGCCGCAACGCCCTGGACGCCAAGCGCCTGCACGCCGCCATCAACGGCCTGGAGAAGCAGACCGCCACCGTCCAGGGCGAGGTGGCGCGGCTCAGCGGCCCGGAGCTGACCGGCAGCCAGCAGGCAGAGCTGGCCCGGGCGCAGGCGCGCTTCAACGCGCTGGTGCAGCTCCGCGACGAGATCCTCAGGCAGCAGCTGTTCCTCGGGCCGCCCACCGCGGTGCTCGGCAGCCCGGTGATCACCCAGGTGAGCGCCCCGACCCCGCGCGTGCTGGTGGTGGTGTTCGGCGTGCTGCTCGGCCTGCTGGCCGCCGCCGGCCTGTCGATGCTGCTGGAGGCGGCCCGGCCGAAGGTGCTCGCCCCCGCCGACGTCGAGCGGGCCACCGGGGTGCTGGTGATCGCCAGCGTCCCCTCCGCCGGCATGCGGGGCGACCTGCCGGTGGTCAAGCGGCCCTTCAGCCCGGCGGCCGAGGGCTACCGGCGGGTCGCCGGCGCGCTGGAACGCCGCGGCCTCGGCGAGGGCGTCCGCCTGGTCGCCGTCGCCTCCGCCGACCCGGGCGAGGGCAAGAGCCTGCTGTCGCTCAACGTGGCCCACGCGCTCGCCCGCCAGGGGCGCGACGTGGTGCTGGTCTCGGCCGACCTGCGCCGCCCGAGGCTCGACAAGCTGGTGGGCCTGGAGGGCAAGCCGGGGCTGGCGGAGTGGCTGCAGGACGCCAGGGCCGACAGCGAGCTGCCGGTCTACTCGGTGGCCGAGCACCTGATGGTGATCCCCGCCGGCAAGGCCCAGGCCAACCCGGGTGAGCTGCTCACCACCGCGCGGCTGCGCCAGGGGCTGCGGCCGCTGGCCGCCGCCGGGTTCGCCGTGCTGATCGACACGCCGCCGGCGCTGTGGTCGGCGGAGGCGATGACCCTGGCCGCCGCCGCGGACGCCACCCTGCTGGTGGCCCGCGCCCGCACCAGCCGCTGGCGGGCGATCGAGCAACTGGCCGAGGGGCTCCGCCGCGACGGGGTGCGCGAGATCGGCATGGTCCTGCTCGGCGAGCGCAGGGCGCTGCCGCTGTCCGCGCGCGGCCGCTACGCCGCCTACAGCGGCCGCCACCAGCCGGGCGTCGGCACCGAGCCGCCAGCGACCGAGGGGCCCTGGGACGCCGACGGGAGCCGGCCGGAGCCGGCCGCCGGGCGCGGCTGGTTCGAGCGGCCGGCGGCCAGGGCGGTCGGCCGCCACGACACCGACCCCGAGCCGGCCGACCGTGGTCGCTGAAGCCCAGCGGGTCGATCCGAAGGATCCCCGGCTCCGCCACTACCCGGAGAGCCGCTTCGGGGGCTTCCCCGACGGCGACCAGCTGGTCGCCTTCTACACCCGCGTGCGCGCCCTGCTGGAGCCGTCGTTCACGGTGCTGGACGTCGGCTGCGGCCAGGGCGCGCGGCTGCCCGGCCAGACGCCGATGCAGCGCGAGCTGAAGACCCTCAGGACCGGCTGCGCCAAGGTGATCGGCATCGACGTCGATCCCGCCGCCCGCCACAACCCGCTGGTCGACGAGTTCCACCTGGTCGGCGGGGACGGCCGCTGGCCGCTGGCGGACGCCTCGGTGGACCTGGCCGTCAGCGACTACGTGCTGGAGCACGTGGAGGACCCGGACCGGTTCGTCTCGGAGTGCCGCCGGGTGGTCCGGCCGGGCGGCTACCTCTGCATGCGGACCACCAACGCGCTGAGCTACTTCGGCGTGCTGGCGCGGCTGGTGCCGAACCGCGCCCACGCCGCGGTCGTCCAGCGCGCCTACGCGCGGCCACGCGAGTGGGCCTACGTGTTCCCCACCCGCTACCGCTGCAACACCGTCGGGGCGGTCCGCCGCATCCTGGGGCGGCACGGCTTCGAGCACTGCGTGTACGGCTACCAGTCGGACCCGGCGCACTTCGGCTTCTCGCGGATCCTCTACTCCCTCGGGGTGCTGCACCAGCGCTACGCGCCCCGGCGGATCAAGCCGTCGATCTTCGTGTTCGCCCGCCGGAGGTAGCTCCTAAGGTCGGCGGCGCCGCCTCCGATGAAGGCCCATGCGGCGGAGGTGGAGGTTCATACCGCGGACGGCGTTGGGCAAGACGCGCCTGGCCGCGCTGCTGTTCGCCGGCGCCGCCTCGCTGCCCCAGCTGTTGCAGGTGCGCCCGGAGCTGCCGGCCGCCACCCGGCTGGCCGGCGGGCTGGCGCTGGCGCTGCTGCCGGCCGACTTCGCCGTCACCTACGCGCGGCGCCGCGCGGCCGCCCTGGAGCCGCTGCTGGTGGCGCTGGCCCTGTGCGCCGCCGGCATCAGCCTGCGCGAGCCGACCACCGTGGTCGGCATGGCCGTCGGCGCGCTGGCGACCCAGTCGCTGTATGGCTCGCGGCGGACGGCACTCGCCCGCACGCTGCTGGTGACCTTCGCGCTGCCGGCCGCGGTGATGCTGGCGCCGGTGCCGGCCGGGCGGTCCTCGGCATGGCATCCGCTGGCGGTCCTCGGCCTGCTGCCGATGGTCGGGATGGTGGGCCTGCTGATGCGCGGGCTGTACGGCTCGCTCAGGCGGCAGGCGCGCACCTCCGCCAGCGACACCCTGCTGGCGCGGGCCGGCAACCGCCTGCTCGACCGCTACGAGGTCGCCGAGGTACGCGCGATCATCCACGAGACGGCCGCGGCCCTGTGCGCCCGCGCCCCCGGGGTCGGCCTGCTGGTGCTGCGCCGCGACGGCGACGAGCTGGTGGTGGAGGGCGCCGCCGGCGCCGCGCCGGTGGCCGCGCGCGGCGGCGAGGCGATCGACCGGCTGGCGGCCGGCTGGCGGCACCGGCGGACCCTGTCGGTGCCGACCATGGACGGCGACCGCTTCCTGCTGGTCGGCGGGGCCGACCCGGTCCCCGACGAGGTGTTCGACGCCTTCCAGACGCTGGCCACGCAGTGGTCGCTCGCCGAGGCCAACTGCGGCGCCCACCGCGAGCTCGCCCACCGCGCCGACCACGACCAGCTGACCGCCCTGCCCAACCGCCGGCTGTTCTTCAAGCAGCTGATCCAGGCGGTCGACGCCGCCAAGGGCCGCGAGGACAGCGTCTCGCTGCTGCTGCTCGACCTGGACGACTTCAAGCAGGTCAACGACGTGTACGGCCACCCGGCCGGCGACGAGCTGCTGATCGAGGTCGCGGCGCGGCTGACCGAGGCCGGCGGGCCGGGCGCGGTGCCGGCCCGCTTCGGCGGGGACGAGTTCGCGCTGCTGCTGACCGGCACCCGCGCCGCCGACGCCGACCAGGTCGCCGCCGGGCTGCTGGACAGCCTGCTGGAGCCGGTCCGGCTGAGCATGGCGACGGTGACCATCGGGGCCAGCATCGGCCTGGCGAGCGCCACCCCGACGCTGACCGCCGGCGACCTGCTGCGCTGCGCCGACATCGCCATGTACTCGGCCAAGGCCAGGGGCAAGAACCGGGTCGAGCGGTTCACCGAGGCCAACCACGGCGACATCGCCAAGCTGCGGCTGCTGGAGGAGCACCTGCCGCACGCGGTCGACCGCGGCGAGATCGTGCTGCACTACCAGCCGCAGCTCGACCTGCGCAGCGGCGAGTGCGTGGCGGTGGAGGCGCTGGCCCGCTGGCGGCACCCGACGCTCGGGCTGCTGCCGCCCGCATCCTTCATCCCGCTCGCCGAGCGCAGCGGGCTGATCGTCGCGCTCGGCGCGCACGTGCTGCGCAGCGCCTGCCGGCAACTGGCGGCCTGGCGGAGGTCGATGGGACCGGACGCCGCCGACCTGCGGCTGGCGGTGAACGTCTCCGACCGCCAGCTGCTCGAGCCCGGCTTCGCCGAGGTGGTCCGGGACGCGCTGCGCGACAGCGACCTGCCGGCGCGGCTGCTTACTATCGAGCTCACCGAGTCCAGGCTGGTCGACGAGGCGGCCGCCAGGTCGCAGCTGCGCGCGGCCGCCGAGCTCGGCGTGCGCATCGCCATCGACGACTTCGGCTCCGGCTACGCCTCGCTGACCTCGCTGCGGTCGTTCCCGGTGCACCAGCTCAAGGTCGACCGCCGGCTGCTGCTCCAGGACGACGAGGAGCGCGGCCACGCGATCTTCCAGCTGGTCATCTCCGTGGGCCAGATCCTCGACCTGGAGCTGGTCGCCGAGCGGGTGGAGGCGCCGGAGCAGGCCACCCTGGTCCGCCACGCCGGCCTCTGGCTGGCCCAGGGCGACCTGTTTGCCCCGCCGATGGCCGCCGAGGACTTCCCGGAGTGGCTCTCCGGCGCGGCGGCCGGTCCTCACTTGGCGGCGTCGGCGTAGCAGCCGACGGTGGCGCCGTCCAGCGGGAAGCGGACGGGCGTGTCGCCGAACACCAGCCGCCGCGCCTCCTCGGCGGCGCCGGCGACCGCGGCGGTCACCGCCGCCGCGTCGGCCTGCCGGCAGTGGACCACCACCTCGTCGTGCTGGAAGAACACCAGCTGCGGCGCGGCCGCCGGGCCGGCGCCGGCGAGCCCGGCCAGCCGGCGGCGCACGCCGGCCAGCACCACCAGCGCCCAGTCGGCCGCGCTCGCCTGCACCACGAAGTTGCGGGTGAACCGCCCCCGGTCGCGGGCGGGCCTGCGGGCGCCGTCGTCCGGCCGGGGCTCCAGGCCGGGCCCCCCGTGCCGGGTCGCCTCCAGCCAGCGGGCCGAGTCAGGCTCGGGCCGCCCGCCCTGGGTTGCCTCCAGCCAGCGGGCCGAAGGCGGCGGGCAGGTGCGGCCCAGGCGCGAGCGGACCAGCCGGCCCTCCTCGCCGGCCCGGGCGGCCGCCTCCACGTAGCCGACCGCGTCGGGGAACCGGCGCCGCAGCACCGCCAGCGCCGGCCCGCCCTCGCCGCCGTACATCGCCGCCAGCAGCGCCACCTTGGCGCGGGCGCGGTCTCCTCCGAAGGCGTCGGCCGCCAGCGCCGCGTACAGGTCGCCGGTGGCGGCCGCCGCCGCCATGCGCCGGTCGCCCGACAGGGCCGCCAGCACCCTCGGCTCCAGCTGGCTGGCGTCGGCCACCACCAGCGCCCAGCCAGGGTCGGCGACCACCGCCCGCCGCACCGCCCGCGGGATCTGCAGGGCGCCGCCGCCGCGGCTGGCCCAGCGTCCCGACACCACCCCGCCGGGCACGTACTCGGGCCGGAAGCGCCCGTCCCGCACCCAGGCGTCCTGCCAGGACCAACCGTGCGCCGCGTGCAGCCGCGCCAGCTCCTTGTACTCCAGCAGCAGCGGCGCGGCCGGGTGGTCCAGGCCGCGCAGCTCGTGCGACCGGGTCGAGCGGACCGGCACGCCGGCGGCGGCGAAGGCGCGCAGCACCTGCGCGGGGGAATCGGGGTTGACCCGCAGGCCGCCGAAGGCGGCGCCGATCCGCTCGGCCAGCTCGCGCAGGCGCGCCGGCGGCCGGCGGGCCGCCGGCCTCGGCCCCAGCAGGCCGGCCAGCACCTGGTCGTGCACGTCCACCCGCCAGGGCAGGCCGGCCTCGGCCATCTCCACCGCGGCCAGCGCCCCGGCCGAGTCGGCGGCGAGCAGCAGGCCGAGCCTGCCCGGGTGCTCGGTGCCGGCCACCCGGGCCTGCTGCGCGGCGTGGACGGCGACGGCGACCCCGAGCAGCGCCTCGCCGTCCGGCAGGCCGGCGCCGTCCGGCTCGAACAGGGCCGGCTGGCCGGGGCGCGGGCCCGGCGGGCGGTCGGCGGGCACC
>DASQWY010000313.1:0-8251 GCA_035640005.1 Actinomycetes bacterium | reverse complement strand
GTAGCCGGACACGAACACCGCCGCCGCGTCCGCCAGGGCCGCGTCCGCCAGGGCGCCGGCCACGGCGGCCGCGTCCAGCCGCAGGTTGGCGCCGGGGTCGGCGACGAAGCTCCGCTCCCCCGCCTCCCGCAGCACCAGCATCGCCCCGCTCGGCTCCTCGGCGGCGCCCGGCGGGTGCAGCGCCACCCCGCGCCCGGCCAGCGCGGCCGCCAGCAGCTCCCCCGCCAGGTCGCCGCCGCGCCTGGCGACCACCACCGCCCGGGCGCCGGCGGCGCGGGCCCAGACCGCCACGTTGGCGGCGGAGCCGCCCGGCCGCAGCCGCACCGACCCGGGCACGTCGCCGCCGCGGCGCAGGGCGGGGGCGGCCACGGCCACGTCCACCATCAGGTCGCCGACGCAGGCCAGCAGCGGCGGGCTCACCCGGGGTCGTCCCAGAAGCGCGCCGCCACCACCCGCCTGGCCCGCCGGGTCGCCCGCCGCCAGGCCTCCAGCAGGCGCTGGCGGCCCGGCTCCCCCATCGCCCTGGCCAGCCGCTCCAGGGCCCCCGGGTCGGTCGGCAGCGACTCGACCGGCCGGCCGGCGACCAGGTAGCCGAGGTTGCGCAGCCGCAGGCAGAGCAGGTAGGCGTCGGCCAGCCAGGCCGCCTCGGCGGCCTCCAGCGACCCGGCCGCCCGCAGCGCCGCCAGCGCCGCCAGGGTGCCGGGGGCGCGCACCGCCTGCTCGGCGCCGCCGCGCCGCAGCTGCAGCAGCTGGACGGTCCACTCCACGTCGGCCAGGCCGCCCGGCCCGAGCTTCAGGTGGAAGCGGGGGTCGGCCCCTGCCGGCAGCCGCTCGGACTCGACCCGGGCCTTCATCCTGCGGACGGCCGCCACCGCCTCCGGCGGCAGCCGCCCGGGGTACACCCGCTCCGCCGCGGCGGCGCGGAAGCGCCCGCCGAGTTCGGCGTCGCCGGCCACCGGACGGACCTTCACCAGCGCCTGCAGCTCCCACGGCTGCGCCCACCGCTGCCAGTACGCCTGGTAGCTGGGCAGCGTGCGCGACAGCGGCCCGTTGCGCCCCTCCGGCCGCAGGTTGGCGTCCACCCGGTAGCAGCTGCCCTCCGGGGTCAGCTCCCCCAGCCCCTGCAGCAGCCCCCTGGCGACCCGCTCGGCGGCGGCAGCCGCCGCTTCCGCCGCCACCCCCGGCGCCGGCTGGTGGCAGAACAGCACGTCCAGGTCGGACACGTAGCCCAGCTCCGCGCCGCCGAGCTTGCCCATGCCCAGCACCGCCAGCCGCACCGGCACCCGCAGCCCGCGGCCGGCGACCGCCAGCCCGGCCTCCAGGCACGCCTCGGCCAGCGCCGCCAGCTCCGCGCCGACCTCCTGCACCGACGCGCCGCCCGACAGGTCCCGCACCGCGATCCGCGCCAGCTCGCGGCGCTTGAAGCGGCGCAGCCCGTCCCAGGCGGCGGCCGCCCGCCGCTGGCGCTCCACCACCGCCAGCGCCTCGGCGACCAGCTCCTGGCGGCCCCGCGCCGCCCCGGTCCAGCGGCCGTCGGCCAGCTCGGTCAGCAGCTCCGGGTGGTGGGTGAGCATGCCGCCGACCAGCCGGGAGGTGCCGAGCACGGTGCACAGCAGCTCGGCGGCGGCCGGGTTGTCGCGCAGCGGGCCGATGAAGGCGGCCCGGTCGCCGAGGGTGTCGGCCAGCTCCCGCAGCGCCGCCAGGCCGCCGTCCGGGTCGGGCGCGGCGGCCAGCCACGGCAGCATCACCGGCAGCATCACCCGCAGCACGGTCGCCCGCCGGGACAGCCCGGCGGTCAGCGCCCGCAGGTGGGCGAGCGCCCGCTCCGGATTGGCGAAGCCGAGGGCGGCCAGCCGCTCGGCCGCCGGCCGCGGGTCCAGCCCGGCCGGGACCGCCCCGAAGGCCTCCAGCAGCGGCCGGTAGAACAGCTTCTCGTGCAGGCCGCGGACGGTTCCCGCGTGCCGGCGCCGGTCCGCCTCGAACCGTTCCAGCCCGGTCTGCCCTGGCCCGTCCCGGTAGCCGAGGGTGGCGGCCAGCCAGCGCCGCTCGGCCTCGCCGGCCGGGATGGTGTGGGTGCGCCGCTCGGCGGCCAGCTGCAGGCGGTGCTCGACCACCCGCAGGAATCGGTAGGCGGCGGCGAGCTGGGCGGCGTCGGCGCGCCCGACGAAGCCGCCGGCGGCGAGCCGGTCCAGCGCGGCCAGGGTGCCGCCGACCCGCAGCCCCTCCTGGTCGCGGCCGTGGACCAGCTGCAGCAGCTGCACCGCGAACTCGATGTCGCGCAGCCCGCCCGGGCCGAGCTTGACCTGCCGGTCCCCCTCCGCCCTGGCCGCCGCCGACGCCTCGGCGCGGGCCTTCATCCGGCGGATGTCGGCCACCGCGTCGGGATCGAGCCGCTCGGGGTAGACGCGCGCGGCCGCGGCGGCGCGGAAGCGCTCGCCGAGCTCGGCGTCGCCGGCCACCGGCCTGACCTTGACCAGCGCCTGCAGCTCCCACGCCTGCGCCCAGCGCGCCCAGTAGGCGCGGTAGCTCGCCAGCGTGCGCGACAACGGCCCGTTGCGCCCCTCCGGCCGCAGGTTGGCGTCCACCCGGTAGCAGCTGCCCTCGGGGCTCGGCTCCCCCAGCCCCTGCAGCAGCGCCCTGGCCACCCGCCCGGCCGCCGCGACTGCCGCCTCCGCCGCCACCCCGGGCGCCGGCTCGTGGCAGAACAGCACGTCGACGTCGGACACGTAGTTCAGCTCCGCGCCGCCGAGCTTGCCCATGCCGAGCACCGCCAGCCGCGGCGCGTCCGGGACGCCGCGGCCGGCGACCGCCAGCCCCGCCTCCAGGCACGCCTCCGCCAGCCAGGAGAGCTCGCAGCCGACCTGCTCGACCGCCACCCCGCCGGCCAGGTCCCGCACGGCGATCCGGGCCAGCTCGCGGCGCTTGAAGCGGCGCAGGCGCTCCCACGCCGCCGCCCGCGGCTGCCCGTCCACCAGCTCGAGCGCCTCGGCGGCCAGCTCCTGGCGGTCCCGCGCCGCCGCCGTCCAGCGGCCGTCGGCGAGCCGGTCGGCCTCCTCGGGGTGGGCGGCCAGCCACGAGCCCAGCGAGCGGCTGGCGGCAAGCAGGGCGACCAGGCGGGCGCGGAAGCCGGCCCGGCGGCGCAGGCCGGCGGCGAAGCGGGCCGGGTCGGGGTGGGCGGCGGCGACCGCCGCCAGCGCCCTGGCCGCCAGCTCCGGGTTGGCGCTGGCGGCCAGCTCGCAGAGCAGCCGCCTGCCGCCCAGGGCGGCCGCCGGCGGCCAGGCGCCGAGCCGCTCCAGGTCGGCCACGACCGCGCCGGGCTCGCGGAAGCCGAGCCGGGCCAGGGCCGCCTCCGCGCTGGTCGGGTGCTGGGCGCTCACGGTGCCCCGATGGTAGGCCAGCGCAGCGCGCCTACAGCAGCGGCAGGTAGCGCTCCCGCTCGAACGGGGACACGTAGCGCTGGTAGGTCTCCCAGTCGCGGTGCTTGTTGCGCAGGAAGTACTCGAAGACGTGCTCGCCGAGCGCCTCGGCGACCAACTCGGACTGCTCCATGGCGCTGAGCGCCTCGTGCAGGTCGACCGGGAGCGGGCGGATGTCGGCCGCGCGCCGCTCGGCCTCGGTCATCTCCAGCAGGTTGTCGCCCGCCTCCGGCGGCAGCTGGTAGCCCTCCTCGACCCCCTTCATGCCCGCGGCCAGCAGCACCGCGTACGCCAGGTAGGGGTTGGCGGCGGGGTCGGGCGAGCGGACCTCCACGTCGACCCGGTCGGAACCGGAGCGGTAGCCGCCGACCCGGACCATGGCCGAGCGGTTGCGCTGCGCCCAGCACACGTAGGTGGGCGCGTCGTAGCCGGGCACCAGCCGCTTGTAGGAGTTGATCCACTGGTTGGTGACGGCGGTGTACTCGGGGGCGTGGACCAGCAGGCCGGCGATGAAGCTGCGGCCGGTCGCCGACAGGTTGGCCTCCTGGCCGGGGTCGTAGAAGGCGTTGCGGTCGCCCTCGTACAGCGACAGGTGGGTGTCCATGCCGGAGCCGGCCATCCCCTCCAGCGGCTTGGGCATGAAGGTGGCGTGCAGCCCGCGCTCCAGCGCCGCCTCCTTGACCACCAGCCGGCAGCTCATCACGTTGTCGGCCATGGTCAGCGCGTCCGCCTCGCGCAGGTCGATCTCGTGCTGGCTGGGGGCGATCTCGTGGTGGGACTGCATCACCGAGATGCCCATCCGCTCCAGCATGCCGATCGCCACCCGGCGGAAGTCCTGCGACAGGTCCAGGGCGGTCTGGTCGAAGTAGGAGCCGGTGTCCAGCGGCCGCACCGACTCGGCATCGGCGAACAGGAAGAACTCCATCTCCGGCTGGGCGTAGACGGTGAAGCCGCGGCCGCCCGCCCGTTCCAGGTTGCGGCGCAGCACCCAGCGCGGGTCGCCGTCGAACGGCTCGCCCTCGGTGGTCAGCACGTCGCAGAACATGCGCGCCACGCCGCCGTCCTGGCTGCGGCCCGGCAGCACCTGGAAGGTGGCCGGGTCGGGCTTGGCGACCATGTCGGCCTCCTGCACGCGGGCGTAGCCCTCCACCGCCGACCCGTCGAAGTCCATGCCCAGCTCGAAGGCGCCCTCCAGCTCCGCCGGGGTGATCGCGAACGACTTCAGGAAGCCGAGCACGTCGGTGAACCACAGGCGGATGAAGCGGACGTCGCGTTCCTCGACGGTCCGCAACACGTACTCCTGCTGCTTGTCCATGGCGCGGCGATGCTAGCAGGCAAGCCGCTGCTATCGTGGCCGCATGGAGCGGCTTCGGCTGGCCGGGGCCCAGATCAACCCGGTGGTCGGCGACGTCGACGGCAACGTCGGGCGCATCCTGGACGCCTACCGGGACGCGGTGGCGGCCCGGGCCCACCTGGTGGTGTTCCCGGAGCTGGCGGTGACCGGCTACCCGCCCGAGGACCTGGTGTTCAAGCCGTCGTTCCTGGCCGCCAGCCGCGCGGCGGTCGAGCGGGTCGCGGCGGAGACCGGCGAGGTGGCCGCGGTGGTCGGCTACGTCGAGCCGACCCACGCCGGGCCGGCCAACGCGGCCGCGCTGTGCCACCGCGGCCGGGTGCTGGCCAGCTACCGCAAGGTGCTGCTGCCCAACTACGGCGTGTTCGACGAGGAGCGCTACTTCGTGCCGGGCGGCGAGGCGCTGCTGGCCTGCTTCGGCGCGGCCGAGGTGGCGGTGACGATCTGCGAGGACGTCTGGTTCCCGTGGGGGCCGGTGGCCCCGGCGGCGGCGGCCGGCGCCGAGGTGGTGGTGTGCCTCAACGCCTCGCCCTACCGGATCGAGAAGCGCGACCGGCTCATGCCGATGCTGGCGACCCGCGCGGCCGACCACGGCGTCCACCTGTTCTACGTGCACGCGGTCGGCGGCCAGGACGAGCTGGTCTTCGACGGGCAGTCCGCCTGGTTCGACCCGCAGGGGCGCCTGCTGGCCCAGGCGGGGGCGTTCACCGAGGAGCTGCTGGTGGTCGACCTCACCCTGGAGGAGGGGGCGACCGCCCGCCTGTCGGACCGCCCGCGCCGCACCCCGGCGGTCAACCCCAACCCGAGCCTGCCGGTGCGGCGGGTGCGGGTCACCGACGAGCTGGCCGACCCGGGCGAGCCGCTGCCGCCGCGGGTGGCGCCGGCGCTGGCCACCGATGAGCTGGTCTACCGGGCGCTGGTCACCGCCACCCGGGACTACGTGACCAAGAACGGCTTCGACCGGGTGTTCGTCGGCCTGTCCGGCGGCATCGACTCGAGCCTGGTGGCGGTGATCGCCGCCGACGCGCTGGGCCGGGAGCGGGTCACCGGGGTGGCGATGCCGTCCGCCTTCTCCACCGAGGGCAGCGTGGGCGACGCCAGGGCGCTGGCCTCCACGCTCGGCATCGAGCTGCTGGTCCTGCCGGTCGCCGAGCCGGTGGACGCGTTCATGGCGGTGCTCAAGGAGCCGTTCGCCGGCACCGAGCCCGGCGTCGCCGAGGAGAACGTGCAGGCCAGGGCCAGGGGCACGCTGCTGATGAGCCTGTCGAACAAGTTCGGCGGGCTGGTGCTGGCCACCGGCAACAAGTCCGAGCTGGCGGTCGGCTACGCCACCCTGTACGGCGACATGGCTGGCGGCTTCGCGGTCATCCGCGACGTGCCGAAGACGCTGGTGTACCGGCTGGCCCGCTGGCGCAACCAGGCCAGCGTGGCGATCCCCCAGGCGGTGCTGGACAAGCCCCCGTCGGCGGAGCTGCGGCCGGGGCAGCTGGACACCGACTCGCTGCCGCCCTACGAGGTGCTCGACCCGATCCTGGAGGCCTACATCGAGGACGACGCCAGCGCCGAGGAGCTAGTGACCAGGGGCTTCGACCGCGACACCGTCGAGCAGGTCGTCAAGCTGGTCGACGGCGCCGAGTACAAGCGCCGCCAGGCGGCGCCCGGCCCGAAGGTCACCGGCCGCTCCTTCGGCAAGGACCGCCGCCTGCCGATCACCAACCGCTTCCACGGCCTGGTCGGGCCCGCCAGGTAGGGCCCCTGGCACCGGTGGGCTGGCTGCGGCAGGCCGTCGTCGACCTGCGACCGCTGCGGCGGCGGGAGTTCCGGCTGCTGTTCGGCGCCCAGGCGGTGTCGCTCGCCGGCAGCCAGGTGACCTACGTGGCCATCCCCTACCAGGCCTGGCGGCTGACCCGCTCGCCGCTGGCGGTGGGGTTGCTGGGCCTGGCCGAGCTGCTGCCGCTGCTGGCCACCGCCCTGCCCGGCGGGGCGCTGGCCGACGCCCGCGACCGGCGGCGCACGGTGCAGGCGACCGAGCTCGGCCTGGCCGCCCTGGCCGCCGCCCTGGCCGGCAACGCGCTGCTCGCGCGGCCGCACCTGTGGGTGCTGTACGCGGCCGCCGCCGGCGCCGCCGCCCTGCAGGGCCTGCAGCGGCCCTCCCTTGACGCGCTCCCGCCGCGGCTGGTGGCGCGGGAGGAGCTGCCGGCCGCCGCCGCGCTGGAGGGCCTGCGGGGCAGCCTCGGGATGGTCGCCGGGCCCGCCCTGGCCGGCCTGCTGGTGGCCGCCGCCGGGCTGCCCGCCGCCTACACCGTCGACGTCGCCAGCTTCGGCTGCTCGCTGCTGCTGCTGTCGCGGATGCGGGCGGTGCCGCCGCCGGAGGCCCTGCCCGGTCCACGGGCCGTGCGGGAGGGGCTGCGCTACGCGCGCGGCCGGCCCGAGCTGCTCGGCACCTACCTGGTCGACCTGGTGGCGATGGTCTTCGGCATGCCGCTGGCGCTGTTCCCGGCGATGGCCGACCGCTACGGTGGCGCCGGTGTGCTCGGGGTAGAGTAAAGTATCCCGTGTCAGGCTTTGGCAGCACACGGAGGGCGCGAGCCATGCAGGCGGGTATCTACGCCAGATTGTCGGTGGTCCGAAACGGCGAACCCACTCGGGAAATCGAGACGCCGACTGAGCGCCAAGTGGCCGATGGCGAGCGGTATTGCAAGTCGAAAAGCTGGGACGTCGCCGACCGCTATGTCGATGCCGGGCTGTCCGGCTACAAGGAGGTGTATCGGCCCGAGTTCGAGCGCTTGCTTCGGGACGTGCAGGCCCGGCGCATCCAGGTGATCGTCTGCTGGAAGCTGGACCGCCTGTGCCGCAACCATGCCGACTTCCAGCGGCTCTGGAAGGTCTGTGAGCGGGCCGGCGCCAGCCTGGTGAGCGTCCAGGAGAGCTTCGACACCACCACCCCGCACGGCGAGTTCGTCGTGCGGTTGCTGATCGGCATGGCCAAGCTGGAGTCACAGAACATCTCGCTGCGCGTCTCCCGGGCGCTTCAAGCGGTTGCCGAGTCGGGCCGGCCTCGGATCGGTGGGAACTACCGAGCCTTCGGCTACGCCGATGACGGCGTGACCGTGATCCCCCGGGAGGCCGCCGCCATCCAGGAGGCCGCTCGCCGGCTGCTCAAGGGTGAGCCCGTCCGCGCGATCGCCCGCGACCTGAACGACCGGAACCTCTACCGGGTGACCGGCAAGCCTTGGACGGGGAGCCTGTTGGCCGACACCCTCGGCCGGGCTCGGAACGCCGGCCTTCGGGAGTACCACGGCGCGGTGGTCGGGGAGGCGGGCTGGCCGGCGATCCTGGACCGGCCGACCTGGGAGCAGGTCGTAGCGACCCTGCGCCATCCCGGCCGGCGTTCCCAGCAGGGGCGGCCGCGGACGCACCTGCTGGCCGGCATGGTCTGGTGCGGCATCGAGGGCTGCGGCGCCAAGATGACCAGCCGGCCGCA
>DASQWY010000312.1:0-5900 GCA_035640005.1 Actinomycetes bacterium | reverse complement strand
GCACGCCGGCCTCCAGCAGCTGGCGCATGGTGACGACTGCCACGATGGTCCTCCTGATCGTTGCGGTTGGGCCTCCGCCCGCCGTGGCGCCCACGGTCGTCGGTCGTGGATCGCCGGGCACCCCAACCCGCTCCGTGGCGGAGCGGGCACCGTTCGAGGTCCCGTCAGCGGGCGTGCGTTGTAGCCCGGGTTCCCCCAGGCCCGCGGCGGACGATAGCACAGCCCGCCGGCCCGCCGCTGGTCAGCGAGGGTTCAGGGGCATCGGCACCAGCCGGGGGCGGGGCAGGCCGACCAGGAACGGCAGCGGGTCCACGTAGGCGCCGTCGACCCGCAGGCCGAGGTGCAGGGCGCCGCCGTGACCCGGCGCCAGGCGCCCGAGCGCGTCCCCGGCGCGGACGCCCCGGCCGACCCTCGCCAGCGGCCCCGCGAGCGGCCCGACCGTGACCACCACCCCGGGAGCCACCAGCAGGCTGGACCACACGGTGCCGGCCACCGGCGCCGCGAACGCCACCCGCCCGGCCGCCGGAGCCCGCACCGGCACGCCCAGCGGGGCGGCCAGGTCGACCCCGCGATGCCCGGGGCCGTACGGGCCGGCCGGGAGCTCGAAGCCGCGGACGACCGGCCCGGCGACCGGCGGCCGCAACGGCGGCACCCGCCCGGCGCCCGGCGTCCCCGCCGGCGACCCGGCAGGCCCGGTGGCGGTGGGTCCCGGGGCGGCGGGTCCCGGGGCGGCGGGTCCCGGGGCGGCCGCCGCCGGCGCCGCGGCGCCGAACCCGGCGGGTGCCAGCGCGACCAGGGCCGCGAGCACGAATGGGAGCAACCCGGAGGGCCGGGGTCGGTCCCGGCGTCGCGAAGCGGGCACGGCTGCCTCCAGCTGCTCCAGCCCGGGCCGGGTGCCCGGGCCGCCGCACGCTACCCGGCCGGGGAGCCCGGCGGGAGGGGGTGCCGTGGAATGTGGACAACCTGGCGGTCAGCGGGCGTCCTGCATCTTGCCGCGCAGCTGCAGCACTGCCTTGGTGTGCATCTGGCAGACCCGGGACTCGGTCACGCCGAGCACCTGGCCGATCTCGGCCAGGGTGAGCCCCTCGTAGTAGTAGAGGGTGATGACGATCTTCTCGCGCTCGCCGAGGCGGTTGATCGCCCCGGCGAGGATCCGCTTCATCTCCTGGGACTCGAAGGCGGCCACCGGGTCCTCGGCGCCCCGGTCCTCCAGGGTGTCGACCAGGCTGAGCCGGTCGCCGCGCTCGGAGCCGACGCTGAGCAGCTCGTCCAGGGCGACCACCGACACGAACGAGATCTGATTGAAGATGTGGTGCAGCTCGTCGGTGGTGATGCCGAGCTGCTGGGCGACCTCGGCGTCGGTGGGGCTGCGGTGCAGCCGGTTCTCCAGCTCGGCGTAGGCCTTCTCGACCTCGCGGGCCTTGAACCGGACCGAGCGGGGGATCCAGTCGATGGCGCGCAGCTCGTCGATGATGGCGCCCTTGATCCGGGAGATGGCGTAGGTCTCGAACTTGATGCCCCGCTCCAGGTCGTACTTCTCGATCGCGTCGATCAACCCGAAGATGCCATAGGACACCAGGTCGGCCTGCTCGATGTTCGGCGGCAGCCCGACCGACACGCGGCCGGCCACGTACTTGACCAGCGGCGCGTAGTGCAGGATGAGCCGTTCGCGGGCGTCGGCGGACGCCTTGAGCTTGAACTCCTCCCACAGCCGTGCCACGGACGACGGCTCGTCCAAGAAGCCCCCCCTTTGGCCGCCCGGGCAGGCTGCTGCCCGTGCGGATCTGCTGCGTGCCCCCCGAGCGATGCGCCTGGCCGGCCGATGCTAGGCGCGCGGGTGCGCCTGCTCGTAGACGCGGCGCAGCCGCTCGTTCGTGACGTGAGTGTAGGTCTGGGTCGTGGTCAGGGCAACGTGCCCGAGCAGCTCCTGGACCGCGCGCAGGTCGGCGCCACCCTCCAGCAGGTGGGTGGCGAAGCTGTGGCGCAAGGTGTGCGGGCTGGTCCCGGCCGGCGCGCCGGCCGCCTTCCGGTAGCGCTCGACCATACCGCGGACGTCCCGCTGGGTCATCGGCCGGCGGCGCCGGTTGAAGAACAGCGTCTGCAGGGTGGCGGCGTCGCCGCCGGCTGGCAGCATGGCCGCGCGCGCCCCGGTCAGGTAGTCGAGCAGCGCCGCCCGCGCCGGCTCGCCGAACGGCACCTGCCGCTCCCTGGCGCCCTTGCCGAGCACCCGCACGGTGTCGGCGGCGAGGTCCACGTCGCCGAGGCGCAGGCCGCACAGCTCCCCCACCCGGATGCCGGTCGCGTACAGCAGCTCCAGGATGGCCCGGTCCCGCAGCCCCACCGGGTCGCCGGCCGGGCCGTCCAGGAGGCGGTCGACCTGGCCGGTCTTGAGCACCACCGGCAGCCGGCGGGCGCCCCTGGGTGTGCCCAGCCCGGCGGCCGGGTCGGCGGCGACCAGGCCGCGCCTGGCCAGGTAGCGGAAGCAGGAGCGCAGGGCGGCGGCCTTGCGCGCCAGCGAGGCCGCCGCCAGTCCCCTGGTCCGTTGCAGGGCGAGGAAGCGGCGCAGCAGCAGCGGCTCCACGGCGGCCGGGTCGGCGACCCCGGCGCGGGCGGCGAAGGCCAGGAACTGGGCCACGTCCCGCTGGTAGGCGGCGACGGTGTGGACCGACAGCCCGCGCTCGTCCCGCAGGTGGGCGACGAACGCCGCCAGCGCCCGCCGGCTCGGCGGCGGCAGCTCCCGCGGCGCCGGGATCTCGGCCATGGGCCCATCATCCCGGCCTGGGCCCCGCGGCGGCAACCATGCCGCGGCGACCGGCGGGCTAGCGTGCGGCGGCCTCGGCGCGGGCGGCGGCCAGGTCGGCGTCGCGCAGCCCGGGCAGCAGGGCGGCGCCGGCGGCGGCCAGGGCGGCGGCCGCGACCAGGAACGGGACCCGCAGGCCGAGCTGGCCGGCGAGCACGCCGCCGAGCGCCGCGCCGGCGGGGATGACCCCCCAGGTGGCGAAGCGGTAAACGCTGCTGATCCGGCCCTGCAGCCCGGCGGGGACGACCGCCTGCCGGAACGACGCCGACAGCACGTTCCAGACGAACGCGGCGGCGCCGACGACCGCCAGCAGGGCGAAGGCGACCACGCCGCTGCGGGTCGCGCCCAGCCCGAGGTAGGCGGCGACCGTCACCCACACGCAGGCGGCCATGCCGCGGCCGGGCCCGGCCGCGCCGGCGACCCGCTCGGCCAGCAGGCTGCCGAGCAGCCCGCCGGCGGCGAAGCCGGCGAGCAGTAGCCCGAAGGCCGCCCCGGGCAGCCGCAGCACCTCGAGCGCCCACAGCACCACCACCGCCAGGATGGCGTTCTCCACCAGGTTCCACAGCGTCAGCAGCAGGCAGATCGTGCGGAGCTGCCGCTGCCGCCAGAGCCAGCGCACCCCCTCCACGATCTGGCCGCGGAGCCGGCCCGCCGGCGCCTGCTCGGCCGGCGCGCGCAGGTCGGCCCGCAGCCCGAGCGCGAGCGCCGCGGCCAGCACGAAGCTGGTCGCGTCGAACCCGAACGGCGCCGCGGCGACCACGGCGAACAGCGCGCTGCCCAGCGGCGGCCCGGCGAGGCTGCTGGCCACCACCGTGCCGGCGTACAGGCGGCCGTTGGCGCGTTCGAGCCGCTCCGTCGGCACCACCGCCGGCACCGCCGCCTGCGCCGCGCTCTCGAACAGCGTCTCGGCCGTGCCGAGCGCGAACTCGACCGCCGCCAGCAGCGGGACCGAGACGTGGCCGCCCGCCACCGCCGCCGCCAGCGCCGCCACCACCGCCGCGCGGGTGAGGTCGACCCCCCACAGCACCCGCTTGCGGTCCCAGCGGTCGGCCAGCGCGCCGGCCGGCAGGGCGAACAGCAGCCACGGCAGGCCACCCGCCGCCGCCACCAGCGACACCGAACGCGGGTCGCGCGTCAGGCTGGCCGCCAGCAGCGGCAGCGCGGCCAGGCGGACCCCGTCGCCGGCGCCCGAGACGGTCGCGGCCGTCCACAGCCGCCAGAAGTCTGCCGGGAGCCGCGCCAGGTGGCGCGGCCGGACGGTGGCCACCCGCCGGCGGCCGGAGATCGTGCGCTCCACTGGACTCCGAGCTGTCGTCGCCTCGCGGCCGCTGCCGCCTCGCCGGGCACCGGGCGGGTGACCGGCGCCGCGCCACCCGTGGCCTCGGCGGCCCGGTGCCTCCGATCAGGTATCGGCAGCCAGGCCGCCGGCCCTGACCGGCGCGCCGCCGCCGAGGGCGACCGCCTGGACCCCGGCGGCGCTGCGGCGGACGACGCCGGCGAGCTCCAGGTCGAGCACGGCGTCCGCCAGGGCGGCCGGCGCCAGCCCGGTCAGCGCGGCCAGGCGGGCGGGGCCGATCGCCTGGCCGTCGACCAGCGCCGCCAGCACCGCGCGGGTGGCCGGGTCGGCGCCGGCGGGCAGGCGGGTGGCCGGGTCGGCGCCGGCGGGGCGCGGCGGGTCGCGGCCACGGGGCGGCGGGCCCAGCTCCTCGAGGATGTCGTCGAGGCCGCGGACCAGGGTGGCGCCGTCCCGGATCAGCTGGTTGCAGCCGGCGGCGCCCGGGTCCCAGGGCGCCCCGGGGACGACCAGGACCCGGCCGTGGCCCCTGGCGCCGGCCGCCCGGGCGGTGGACAGGCTGCCGGAGCTCTCGGCGGCCTCGGCGACCACCACGGCGGCGGCCAGGGCGGCGATGAGCCGGTTGCGTGGCAGGAAGTGGGCGGCCAGCGGGCGGGCGCCCGGCGGGTGCTCGCCGACCAGGGTGCCGCCCCCGGCCCGGACCCTGGCGAGCAGGTCCGCGTTGGCCCGCGGGTAGGCGACGTCGAGGCCGCAGCCGGCCACCACCACCGTGCGGCCTTCGGCTGACAACTTAGCCGCAGCTACGGCGTGGCGCCGGAGGTGCTCCCACACCTCGGCGCCTTGCACGACGAGAGAGGACCTCGCCATGCAGCTTGATCGTACCTGCTCGCCTGGCTGGAGTGGGAGAGGGGACCTGCCCGATGGCCGAGGATCGCTGGCTGATCTGGCAGGCAGAGGCCGCCGGGACCCACACGGGCCCGACCACCCTGCAGGTGTTGCTCACCTTCGCGGTGTTCGCCGTGCTCGCTGTGGTGCTGGCCTTGGGCTCGGCCGTCGCAGGCTCGCCGGCCGGGTCGGCTGGGGTCCGGGACGTGCCCGAGCCGTGCGCGACGCTGCATCGCCTGGAGCACCGCGGGGTCCGCTCGGGGCCGGCCTACCGCGCTGCGTGGTGGGGCTGCCCGCAGGTCCGCGCTCAGCGCACCGGCCGCTAGCCCCCCAGGGCCAGGAGGCCCCTTCGGGGCGTGCGACTGCGGCGGCAGCCTCCCTCGCACTCCCCAAGCCCCCTCAGGCCACGCGCCTGAGGTGTCCGTCGCCTGTCCGGGCCCTGTCCGTTACCTGTCCACCGCCCGGACACGCCCACGGACGCTCGTGCGGACGGCCGGGGTGCCGGTCGCTGCTGGTAGCAGGTCCCCTCCGGGGGCCGGGTCCGCCGCAAAAACCGCGGCGGACCCGGCCCCCTACGGGGAAGTGGAAGCACGCCCTGACGGGCGTGGCGACCCCGGCCGGATGCTGGACGCTGCCAGGGGGTGCCGGCCGGGGTCGCTTAATTCAAGGCATCCAGCCGGGGTACCTGGGCCCGGCTCGGGGATCGGTTGCGGCCACGGATGGTGGTCGGCGTGGGTAGCCGGGCGGTGGTGACCAGCCGCGACTTTGCGGTGTTGTCGTTTGCGGTGGAGATGTTCGGGCTGCCGATGCCGCTGGTCGCCGAGCTGGCCGGCCGGCACACGGCCGGCACCCTCGGCCCGCCGGCCGCCGAGCGGGTGGCCCGCCGGGTGGCGGCACGGCTGGAGGCCGGCGGCTACGCCC
>DASQWY010000311.1:0-3674 GCA_035640005.1 Actinomycetes bacterium | reverse complement strand
GTCGCCAACCGCTGGCTGCTTGACTGGTTCGTGCGGCAGCGGGCGCTGGCGCCGCCGGCGCTGGAGCAGTCGATGCGCGCCGCGACCCGCGTCGGCGAGTGGCCGGCGGTCTGGGCGGTCGCCGCCGCCGGCGCCGCGGTCCTGGCCGCGACCGCTGGGCGGCGGCGCTGGCTGCCGCCGCTGCTGATCGCCGCCGCCGTGGTCGCCGAGCGCTACCTGCAGAAGGTGGTCGCCGCGCTCGTCGCCGAGCCGCACGTGCCCGGCCACGGGCTCGGCACCTACCCCTCCGGCGGCGCCGCCCGCATGGTCGCCGTCTACGGCCTCATCGCCTGGCTGTGCCTGCGGCGCTGGGCGCCTGGCGCCCGGCGCCCGGCGGTGGCCGCCTGGACCGGCGTGGCGCTGCTGGCGTTCGGGGTCGGCTTCGCCCGCGCCTTCCTGCTGCTGCACTGGCCGGTCGACATCCCCGGCGGGCTGCTGTTCGGCGTGCTGCTGCTGGGGTTGCTGGTGGCGGCCGCCGGCGCCTTCGAGCCGGGCGGGGCGCCGGGCCCCGCGGAGGCGCCGGCGCGGCGCCAGGCCGTCACCGCCCGGCGCTGACGGCGGTCACGGATCCCAGGCCAGGTCGTTGCCGCGCAGCCAGCGCCGGTCGAACTCGCTGAGGCCGCGGGCGTGGTCGGGTGGCGGCGGGAACGGCGCGCCCGACAGGTGGACCACGTTCGCCTGCCCGAGCGTCACCACCAGGCGCCTGAGCGGGTAGAAGATCATGTAGCGGCCGCATCTCGGGCAGCCCCACTCCACGCCGCCGTCGGGCCGGTCTGCCTGGTGGACCATGGGGTGGACTTGTCGCATCGCCGAGCGCTCGCTCCGGGTTCGCCGCGGGCAGGGGTGACCTGCGGACTACCCGGAAGCGTCCCGGCGAAACGGCGACCGGGCCGGGCTACCGGTACGAGAGGACCAGGAACGTCACCGCCAGGCCGACCCAGGCCAGCAGCGACACCGCCGGATGGAACGGTGCCAGCAGCATGGCCGCGCCGTAACCGGTCGGCCCGAGGACGTACCGCGAGCTGATCCGCCGCTCCACCGCCGGGGCCAGCTCGCGCAGCAGCCCCCGCAGGCGGGCGTAGTGCCAGACCAGGTTGAACAGCAGCGCGACGCCGGTGAGCGTGCCGCCGTACAGCAGCAGCGCCATGTGGTCGTTCCAGTGGTCGGCCAGCACGGCCGACGGGAACGGCAGGAACGCGATCACGGCGAGCAGCAGGGTGTTGGCCAGCAGCAGGCCCTGGTCGACGCGCTCGATCAGCCGGAAGAGGCCGTGGTGGTTGGCCCACATGATGCCGACGATCACGAAGGTCGCCGCGTAGGCGAGGTACTTGGGCCAGATGGCGCCGAGCGCGCTGCCCAGGCCGGCCCCCTCGGCGGCCGGCAGCCGGATCTCGAGCACCAGCAGGGTGATGGCGATCGCCAGCACCCCGTCGCTGAACGCCTCCAGCCGCCCGGTGTCCCACTGGTCCTCCATGCCACCTCCTTGGTCGCGGCGCCGGCTATGGTCGCACGCGACCCCGCGCCGCCGTCAGCCCGAGGCGACCGGGCGGACGGCGCCGGCGTAGTCGGGCCGCCAGATGGAGGCGGTGCGCACCACCGCGCCGGTGTGGGGGGCCTCCACCATCAGGCCGCGGCCGACGTACATGCCGACGTGGTGGATGGGGCTGCCGAAGAACACCAGGTCGCCGGGGACCAGGTGGGCCGGGTCGACCGGCCGCGGGCCGGCGTAGGCGGCGAACTGGGCGGCGGAGGTGCGGGGGATCGCCACCCCGGCGGCGGCGTAGGCGAAGCTGGTCAGGCCCGAGCAGTCGAACCGGTCGGGGCCCTGGGCGCCCCACTGGTAGGGCGACCCGAGCTGGGCCAGCGCCACCGCCACCGCACGGCGCGCGGCCGCCGCGGCGCGCCCGCCGCCGGCGCCGGGCCCGCCCGCCCTGGCCGTCGCCAGGTAGCGGCCGAAGGCGGCGCGCCGGCCGGCCTCCTCCCGCCGGCCCTGCGCGTCCAGCAGCGCCGCCACCCGCCGGTCCATCCCGGCCAGCTCGCCCTTCAGGGTGGCGGCCAGCCGCTCGGCCTCGGCGCGCTTGGCGTCCAGCTCGGCGGCCATGCGGGCTTGCTGCACCAGGCGGCCGGCGAGCCGCGCCCTGGCCTCGTCGAGCCCGTCCTTGGCCGCCTGCACGCGGTGCAGGGCGGCCAGGTCGGCGTCGAACACGGCCTGCTGCGCGCGCAGGCGGGCCAGCAGGTCGCCGGGCGCCTCGTCGCCGAGCAGCTCCCCGGCGACGAAGCCGGGCCCGGCCATGTAGGCGCTGCGGGCGCGCCGGTCGAGGTCGGCCTGGGCGGCGGCCAGCGCCGCCTCGGCCGCCCGGCGGCGGGCGTCCAGCGCGGCGGTGGCGGCCAGCAGGCTCCTGCCGCGGTCGAAGGCCGTCTCGATCTGCTCGGCGAGCACCTCCAGGCGCTGGTTCTGCGCGTCCAGCCGGGCGCGGACGGCGGCGGCCTCGGCCCGCAGGCCGGCGACGCCGGCCGGCCGGGCCGGGCCGACCGGGCCGGGGGCCGCCAGCGACGCCGGGCCGGCGAGCAGGCCGGCCAGGACGGCGGCGGCCACGGCCAGCGCGACGGCGGCCGGGCGGCGGCGCCGCGGACGGGTGGCGGGTGCTGGCACGGGCGCTCCAGGGTCGGGGCGGAGGTCTCGCCCCGGGGTTCGGCGCAGCGGCCGGCGCGGATGGCGGCGTAGGGCAATGTCCCTCGTTTGGCGTAGGCGAACTACGCCGCCCGGCGACCGACCGCCGCCGCGGCCCGGGCGAAGGTCAGGGCAGGAGGCGACCTCCGCCTGCCCAGACCTCGAGGAGCCGCCCGTGCGCCGATCCGCGAGCGCGATCCTGGCCGCCGCCTTGGCCGCCGTCCTGGCCGGCCTGATGCTGGCGGTGCCCACCGCCGCCCAGGCCGCCCCGGGGCAGGCGTGGGTGCGGGTCGCCCACTTCTCCCCCGACGCCTCCTACGTCGACGTCTACATGGTCAGCCTCAACCGCAAGCAGCTGTTCCCCAACGTCTTCTACAAGTCCGTCTCCGCCTACTGGAAGGTGGCGGCCGGCCCGTTCAGCTACGAGGTGCGGCCGGCCGGAGCCGACCCGGGCGACCCGCCGGCGATCCGCCTGGACGGCCAGCTGGCCGCCGGCGGCGCCTACACAGTCGCGGCCGTCGGGCGCAGGGGCGCCCTGCACGCGGTGCTGCTGCGCGACGACCTGTCCCCCACCGCCGCCGGCCGCGCCAAGGTCCGCTTCCTGGACGCGGCGGTCGGGCTGCCCAAGGTCGACGTCGCCCTGACCGGCGGCCGGCTGCTGGCCCGCGGCCTGGCGTTCCCGTCGCCCAGCCGCTACGCGCAGCTGGCCGCCGGCAGCTACCGCGTGGAGGTCCGCCGGGCCGGCGCGCAGGCTCTGTTCGCCCGCGGGCCGCTGGCGGTCAAGGCGGGCACGGTCACCTCGGTCGCGCTGCTCGGCGGCGCCGGCAAGCCACGCGAGCTGTTCGCGTTCGGCGACGCCACCGGCGCCCGCGCCACCCCGAGCGGCGGCATCCGGACCGGCGCGGGCGGGACCGCGCCGCGGCCGCCCGCCGGCGCCGGCACTGTCCCGACGGCCGCGGCGGGG
>DASQWY010000310.1:0-3153 GCA_035640005.1 Actinomycetes bacterium | reverse complement strand
CAGCGCCAGGTCGGTCTGGGACAGCAGCGCTCCTTGCCCGTGGGCCTCCTCGGCCAGGCGCCGCACCCGCAGCGCGCGGCGCTGCTGGGCAGGGCGGCCGGCGCGGATCGCCTCCAGGTCCTCGCTGGCGATCAGGGTCAGGCGTACCGGCAGCAGCTTGGTGGTGGCGATCGTCTTGCCCTTGCTGGGCCGCTCGCTGGCGGCCGGGGCCGGGTAGACCAGCTGACCCGGTTCCAGGTCACCAGGGCGCAGGACCCAGCCGCGGATGAGCTGGCACAGGTCGGCCACGATCGCCTCGACCACCACTGGGCCCTTGTCGTAGCCATACTCGTGCAGGAACTTGTAGCGCAGCAGCGAGGCCAGGTCGCGGCGGGCCAGCCGCCGGTACTCGCGCAGCCGGTGCGGTGTGGCGGCCCTCACCGCGGTGCCCCCTTTTTCGCGCCGGCGCCCAGCAGGTCGGCCAGCCGTGGGGCGGCGGGGAACTCGCGGCGGGCTCGCTCGTACAGGCCAACGTACTCGGCGATCAGCGCCGCCGAGCGGCCGGTGACGGCCCGGATCTCGGGGACGGTGGTGCCGCGGGCGTGCAAGGCCGCGATCTGGCGGAAGTCGGCCAGGTAGCGGCGGATGGCGTCCTCGGAGTGGGCGGTGCGCTGCTGGATTTGGGTGAACTGCAGCCCCCACAGCCACAGCTGCACCACCGCGGCCTTGTGGGACAGGCCCGGGCCGATGTCGCGCAACTGCCCGCGGGTCGCGACCGCCTGCCCGTGGCGGCGCAGCCAGGCCAGGTCGCGCTTGATGGTCGCCGGTGACGAGCAGGTCAGGTAGGCCAGGTCCTCCACGGTCAGCAGCGCCCCCTGCACCCGGGCCTGGCGAGCCAGCCGGGCCAGCCGGCCCTGACGCATCGCCGCCAACCCCTTGGCCTGCAACATCTCGACGTCCACGGGAGCGGCCAGCTCGAGCCGCACCTGGAGCTTGCGGCAGGCAGCGATCGGCTTGCCCGGTGGCTCCTCGGCCGCCACCGCCAGGTAGCACAGCTCACCTGGGCGGGCTGGCACCTGGCCGTACTCGGCGAAATAGCGTGCCATCTGCTCGTAGTGGGCCCGGGCGAGCACGGGGGTGAGGTTGAAGTCCTCGCAGATCCTGGCCACGATCGCCGACTCGGCGTCCTTGGCCGCCAGTCGCGCGGTCCCGTAGGAGTCCATGCGCCACCTCCCCAGGCCATCAGCGGCCCTGGCAGCGTAGGGCTCATACGACCCCACAGTGAAGAAGGGTGGTTGAAGGGGCTGTTGAGCTGCGCTAATGGCGGCGGGCAGGTGCCGGTTCGTGGTTGAATGACACCGTTGTGATGCTCCTGCCGCCGGGTGCCTTGGAGGTCACTGGTGCTGCGCGAGAGCGACCCGCAGCCCTCGTTGTGGGAAGCGCTGCTGCCGGAACAGGCCAAGCGACTGCCCGCCGAGCTGGCCAAGATCGATGCCTACCTGGACGACGAGCAGTTCATCGCGCCGTGGCGGGGGCTGTTTGACCGCCGGCTTGGCCGCCCGTCGGTCCCGGTCGACACGCTGCTGCGGCTGCTGTACCTCAAGCACCGCTACGGGCTGGGCTACGAGAGCCTGAGCCGGGAGGTCAGCGACTCGATCTCGTGGCGGCGGTTCTGCCGCATCGGGCTGGACCGGCCGGTCCCGCACCCGACCACGCTGGTCAAGCTGGTGCGCCGCGCCGGGCCCGAGGTCATCGCCCGGCTGAACGCCGCCCTGGTGGAGAAGCTGGCCGCCGACAAGCTGCTGCGCGGGCGCAAGCTGCGGGTGGACACCACCGTGGTGGAGGCCGACATCGACTATCCCACCGATGCGGACCTGCTGGAGCGGGCCGTGCGCAAGATCGGTGGGCTGGTGCGGCGCGTCAAGGCCCGCGGGGCGGCCAGCCGGACCCGCTTTCGGGATCGGGGTCGTGCCGCGGGGCGGCGGATGAAGCAGCTGGCGCACTCGCTGCGGCGCCGCAGCGGCGATGCGATGGCCGAGGTGGACCGGCTGACCGGCCAGGTCGCCGGGCTGGCCAGGCGGACCCTGCGCCAGGTCCAGGTGGTGGCGCGCAACGCCCGCCGAG
Source organism: Actinomycetes bacterium (assembly GCA_035640005.1). GTDB lineage: Bacteria > Actinomycetota > CALGFH01 > CALGFH01 > CALGFH01 > DASQWY01. The sequence continues at coordinate 1,050 of DASQWY010000310.1, read as the reverse complement.
CGCTGCGCCGCCGGCCCGATGCTGGGCGGCTTGGGCGGCTACTGGGTGAGCTGCAGGAGACGATCGGCCATACCGGTCGGCTGCTGTGGCAGGCTGACCAGCGGCTTGCGGGCAACCGGGTGATCGCTGACCGGCTGGTGTCGCTGGCCGATCCGGACGCCCGGCCGATCCGTAAGGGCAAGCCCCGAGCGCCAACCGAGTTCGGCTACACCCTGCTGCTGGCCGAGGACGAGCGCGGCTTCGTCGCCGACCACCAGCTGCAGCAGGGCAACCCGCCGGACGCGCCGCAGCCGCTCCCGGCGGTCAAGCGCGTCGCCGAGGTGACCGGGCGGGTGGCCGGCACGGTGGTCGGCGACCGCGGGTTCGGGACCGCCGCCAACGACCAGGCGCTGGCCGAGCTTGGCGTCACGCGGATCGGGCTGCAGCGCAAAGGGCGGCTCAGCCCAAGCCGAGCCGCGCTGGAGCGGACCAGAGCCTTCCGGCGGATGCGCAATTGGCGGATCGGGATCGAGGCCCGCATCAGCCACCTCAAGCGCGGCTTCGGGCTACGGCGCAGCAGGATGCGGCGCCTACCGGGCGCCAGTACCTGGGTCGGGCTGGGGATCTTCGCCTACAACCTGCAGCGCATGACGGTGGTGGCTGCCGGATGACCACGCCGGCCGGGCACCCGGCAGCCAGTCGGGCGCTCCATCACCCGAGTGCTGAGAGCCCTACTGCTCACCTGCCCTTCTTCAGGGGCAAGTAGCTAGGCTAACTCCAGCCCTCGTGGCGGGTGGCGCGCAGGTAGTCCTCGGCGGGCGCCGCCACCGGGCGGCCCTCGTAGTGGGTGGACAGCACTACCGAGGTGCGCATCTCCCCGTGCCGGCCCAGCCGCTCCAGCAGCCCCTCGAAGTGCTCCATGGAGGCGGCGCGGACCTTGAGCATCGAGCAGTGGTCGCCGCTGAGCTTGTGCACCTCGACGACCTCCGGGTAGTCGCTGGCCTTGCTGGTCTGCAGCAGGCAGTGGTCCAGCCGGCAGCGCATCTGCACGAACGCGGTCAGCGGCAGGCC
>DASQWY010000309.1:0-8722 GCA_035640005.1 Actinomycetes bacterium | reverse complement strand
CCGCCGATCGGCACGACCCGCGACGTCTCCCGGCGTACCTGTGGACAGCAACCTAGGCTTGGACCAAGCGACGGAAGGGAGATGGAGGTGGCGAACACGACCCCGGGGTTCGGGCTGCTGCTCGGCTTCCGGCAGAAGGCGCCGGCCGCGCAGGGGTATGGCGGCTACTACGCGGAGTGCCTGGCGCAGGTGCAGGAGGCGGAGGCGCTCGGGTTCCAGAGCGTGTGGCTGTCCGAGCACCACTGCACCCTGGACGGGTTCCTGCCCTCGCCGCTGGTGGCCGCCGCCGCCATCGCCGCGCGGACCAGCCGCATCGGCATCGGCACCGGCGTGCTGGCCCTGCCGCTGCACCACCCGCTGCGGGTCGCCGAGGACGCGGCCGTCGTCGACCTGCTCTCCGGCGGGCGGTTCCTGCTGGGCGTTGGGCAGGGCTACGCGCGGCGGGAGTTCGAGGCGTTCGGCGTGGACCGCCGGCAGCGGCCGGAGCTCCTGGAGGACGGCATCGCCATCATCCGCACGGCCTGGGAGCAGGGCAGGAGCGGCTTCCAGGGGGCCAGCCGGCGCCTGCCGGACCTGCCGTTCGGGCCGCGCCCGGAGCGGCGCGTGCCGATCTACGTCGGCGCGGTCTCGCGGCCGGCGGTGGAACGCGCCGTGCGGCTCGCCGACGGGCTGATCGTCTACTGCGGCAGGGCCGGCGACTTCGCCGAGCGCTGGCGGCTGCTCCGGCAGGTGCTCGCCGGGCGCGGCGAGCAGGGGCGGCGCCTGCCGTTCGTGGCCACCGGCATCCTGCACCTGCACGAGGACGCCGGGCGGGCGTGGCGGGAGGCCGCCCCGGCGATCGCCTACCTGGAGGGCGCGCTCGCCCGCGACGCCGGGCGGGACGGGACCACGGCGGCCGAGCGCCCGCGGCGGGGGGACTTCCTGGTCGGCGCCCCCGACGAGGTCGCCGAGGCGCTCGCCCGGCTGCACCGGGAGGTGCCGTTCGACCAGTTCGCCTTCTGGGGCAGGCTGCCGGGCCTCACCCACGAGCAGGCGCTGCGCTCGATGCGGCTGTTCAGCTCCGAGGTCGCCCCGAGGGTGCGCGCCAGAGCCCGGCGCTGAGCGCGAGCATCCAGACGACGAAGATGCCGATCCCGATGAGTGAGCCGTTCCCCTCGGGGGTCCGTCCCAGGACGCTGGAGATCGAGCCGAGCAGGAAGATCGCCGCCGCCACGGAGCCGGCCACGCCGAGCCAGCGCCAGACCAGGCTGGTGCGGTGGATCGCCAGCGAGACCACCGCGACCAGGGCGGTGATGGTCCAGACGACCGGCGTGCGGCCCTGCAGCTGGTCGAGGGCGAGGACGGCCGCTGGCTGGTTGCTGTCGGCGACGGCGATCAGGGCGGTCTCCGCGGCGTTGGACAGCAGGCCCATGGCGAGGAAGGCGGCGCCGGCGACGCCGACCGCGGCGGCGAGAGGTTGCTGCCCGGCCCGCCAGACGACGGCCACCAGCGCGGCCACCAACGGGATGAAGGCCAGCAACGCGAGGTCCACGGCGACCTCGCTGGCCAGAAGGCGGCCGCGATGCTCGAGGTTGTAGGCGGCCACGGCCGCCGCGGTGGCGCCGGCGGGTCCGGTTCCCTGCAGGATCCGGTGCACGACGTACAGGACGGTGAACGCCAGACCGCCAACCGCCGCGGTCCGCAACGCCGGTCCCGGCTGGGTCACCGGTCGGGGACCGACGGGCGCCGCGGGATGACCAGCTCGAACGCCTCCAGGTCCATGTCGGCTCCCCGTGATCTCGGCTGCGCCGCACAGGCTACCCGGCTGGCACACTGGGCGGACCATGACCGCTGAGCTGGCCAGGACCGCGGCGGCGCTGCGCGAGTTCGCGCTCGGCCTGCCGGGCGCGTGGGAGGACTTCCCCTGGGAGGACGACCGCACCGCCAAGGTCGGCAAGAAGGTGTTCGCCTTCCTCGGGCCCGCCGAGGTCGGCGACGGCTACGGGATCTCGCTGAAGCTGCCGTCCTCGGTCGAGCAGGCGCTGGCGCTCGGCTGCTGCCAGCCGACCGGCTACGGGCTCGGCCGGGCGAGCTGGGTGACCATCAGGGTGGGGGCCGACGACTGCCCGCCGCTGGAGGTGCTGCTGGACTGGGTCGAGGAGAGCTACCGGACGATCGCGCCGAAGGCGCTGGTCCGCGAGCTGGACGCCCGCGGCGGCTGAGCCCGCTCAACGCCGCCGCGGGTTGGTCCCGTCCCACTCGGCCAGCGGGGCGCAGTGCCAGCGCCAGCCGGTCTGGCGGTCCAGGCCGGGCAGGTCGGCGCGCCCGTTGGCCCACAGCAGCGTCTGCCACGGGTCGCCGCCGTCGGGCGCCCACGGGAACAGCCGCCGCAGGGTCGCGCGGCTGAGCTCCGCCGAGGGCGCGAACGGAAGCTCCAGGCCCCTGGCGGCGTCGCCGGTGTGGACCAGCAGCTCGTCGCAGGCCATGGCGGCGAACCCGGAGGCGTCGGCGAGCCCGAACGGGTGCCAGCCGCGTGCCCCGGGCGGGGCGGCGTCGACCACGCTGGCCAGCACCGCCGCGAACGAGCCGACCGCGGCGGCCAGGTCGGCCGGCGGGGTGTCCGGCCGCACCCGCAGGTCCATGACCGACAGCTCGCGGGGGCCGGCCGCCAGGTCGGTGGCGTACCACAGCAGGGTCTCGGCCAGGTGGGCGACGGTCTGCGCGACCGTCCAGTCCATGCCGGGGACCGGCCGCGACCAGTCCAGCTCGGCGGCCGCGCCGAGAAACGCCCGGCACCCGCCGGCCGCCCGCAGCAGCTCGCCGCCGTCCACCACGGCAATCTCCCGTACGCTGCTGCCGACCGCAAGCCGACGACCCGGAGGGGGTGCGCGCTGGACCGCGTCGCCACCCGGGCGGCCCTGCGCCTGCGGGTCGCCCGCTGGGAGCTGGCCCTGGTCGCCGTCACCGCCATCTGGGGCTGGACGTTCGTGCTGGTCCGGGACGCGGTGGCGGACGTGCCGCCGTTCGCGTTCATCGCCTGGCGGTTCCTGGCCGCCGCACTGCTGCTGGCGGCCGTGCGCCCGGCGGCGGTCGCCCGGCGCGACCCGGGGCTGCTGGCCGCCGGCGTGGTGACCGGGTTCGCCCTGTTCGCCGGCTACGGCTTCCAGACCGTCGGGCTGCAGTACACCAGCGCCTCCAACGCCGGCTTCATCACCGGGCTGGCGGTGGTGCTGACCCCGCTGCTGGGCGCGCTGGTGCTGCGCGAGGCGCCCGGCCGCTGGCCGGCGGCCGGCGCCGCGCTGGCCGCCGTCGGGCTCGGGCTGCTGTCGTTGCAGCGGCTGGAGCTCCGCCGCGGCGACGCGCTGGTGCTCGGCTGCGCGGTGGCGTTCGCCGCCCACATCCTGCTGCTGGGCCGCAACGCCCCCCGCCACCGCAGCTACGCGCTGGCGGTGGTGCAGCTGGCCACCGCCGGCGTGCTCGCGCTGGTGTGGGCGGGCGCTGCCGGCGACCTGGTGGCGCCCCAGACGGGCACCACCTGGGTGGCCCTGGCGGTCACCGCGGTGGCGGCCTCCGCCGGGGCGTTCCTGGTGCAGACCCGCGCCCAGCGCGAGGTGCCGCCGACCAGGACCGCCGTGATCCTCACCATGGAGCCGGTCTTCGCCGGCGTGTTCGGCTTCCTGCTGGCCGGCGAGCGCCTGACCGCGCGCGGCTGGCTCGGGGCGGGCTGCATACTTGGCGGCATGCTCGTCGCCGAGCTTGGCCGCGCGGCCGGCACCCCCGGCCGCGCCGAGGAGGCGTTCGAATAGCCATGATCCGGGTCCACGTGTTCCGCGAGGGCATGGAGCTGAGCGACGTGCCGGTGGCGGACCTGTCGGAGGTCCGGCAGGAGCGCGGCTCGCTGGTCTGGGCCGACGTGGCCGACCCGACCCCGGACGAGCTGGCGCAGATGGGCGAGGAGTTCTCGATCCACCCGCTCGCGCTGGAGGACATCCGCGACAGCGGCCAGCGGCCCAAGGTCGACGAGTACCCCGACCAGGTGGTGCTGCTGGCCTACGCGGTGGAGGCCAGCCGCAAGGGCGAGCGCTGCCGGCTGCTGGAGGTCGACATGGTGGCCGGCCAGAACTACCTGGTCACCTTCCACGGCGGGCAGCCGATCGACCCGGAGATGATCGTGCGCCGGGTCAAGGCGCACCCGGAGCTGGCCGAGCAGGGGGGCGGCTTCCTGCTGTACCTGGAGCTGGACAAGCTGGTCGACACCTACTTCCCGGCGCTGGACTCGATCGCCGACCGGGTGGAGGACCTGGAGGAGGCGGTCTTCGCCGGCCGCACCGAGGTGCAGAACGAGCTGTTCGACCTGCGCAAGGACCTGGTGGCCATCCGGCGGGTCGCCGGGCCGCTGCGGGACGCGATGATCGTGCTGCTGCGCCGCGACCTCGGCCTGTTCGACCGGGAGGCGCGGCGCTACCTGCAGGACATCTACGACCACCTGGTCCGCATCGTGGAGAGCGTCGAGGACTACCAGGACCTGGCCGCCGGCGCGCTGGAGGCGAACCTGGTGGTGGTGTCCAACAAGGTCAACGTGGTCGCCCGCAACCTGGCCGCCTACGCGGCCATCTTCGCGGTGGTGACGATGATCAGCGGCATCTACGGCATGAACTTCGCGCACATGCCGGAGCTGGGCTGGCGCTTCGGCTACGGCTGGTCGCTGGGGCTGATGGCGGTCGGCGCCGGGGCGCTGTTCGTCTACTTCAAGCGCAAGGGCTGGCTGTGAGCGGGTTGGGGGCGACGCTCGACCGGGTGCGCGCCCGGGTCGCCGAGCGCTTCCCCGCCGACCTGGAACGCATCCGCGCCTACCTGCGGCAGCCGTCGGTGAGCGGCACCGGCGAGGGGATCGCCGAGACCGCCGAGGCGACCGGCGCGCTGGTCGAGGGCGCCGGCGGCGCCTACGAGCTGGTCGGCACCCCCGGCCACCCGGTGCTGGTCGGCGAGCTGCCCGGCCCGCCCGGCGCGCCGCGGCTGCTGCGCTACGGCATGTACGACGTGCAGCCGGTCGAGCCGGCCGAGTGGAGCTCGCCGCCGTTCGCGGCCGAGGTCCGCGACCTCGACGGGATCGGCCCGGCGGTGGTGGCGCGCGGCAGCGCCAACTCCAAGGGCTCCCTGGCCGCCTTCTTCCTCGCCGTGGAGGTGCTGCGCGAGCTGGGGGCGATGCCGGTCACCGTCGCCCTGCTGATCGAGGGCGAGGAGGAGCTGGGCAGCCCGAACCTGCCGGCGGTCGCGCGGGCGCGCGCCGACGACCTGGCCGCCGAGGCCGCCTTCGACCTGGACCTGACCGCCGCGCTGGACGGCCGGCCCGAGCTGATCCTCGGCTGCAAGGGCCTGTGCAGCCTGGAGCTGGAGGCGACCGCCGGCGACTGGGGCGGGCCAGCGGTCGACCTGCACTCCAGCGAGCAGGCGTGGATCGCCTCGCCGGCGTGGGCGCTGCTGCACGCGCTCGCCTGCCTGACCGACGCCGGCGAGCGCATCCTGGTCGACGGGCTCGAGCTGGGGCCGGGCCCCGGGCCGGAGGACGCCACCCTGCTGGCCGAGCTGGCGGCCGGCTTCGACCCGGCCGCGCACCTGCGGGAGGCGCGGGCGGCCCGCTACCGCTTGGACGGCGGCCCGGCGGAGCTGCTGGAGGCGCTGCTGTTCCGGCCGACCCTGAACGTCTCCGGGATCGCCGCCGGCTACGTCGGCCCCGGCGGCAAGACGATCGTGCCGAGCCGGGCGCTGGCCCGGGTCGACATCCGCCTGGTCGGCACCGACCCGGAGGCGGCCGCCGCCGCGGTCCGCCGCCACCTGGACGCCCGCGGCTTCGGCCACGTCGCCAGCCGGCTGCTGGAGTCCTACCCATGGGCGAAGGCACCGCCCGGCAACCGGGCGGACCTGGCGCTGCGCGCCTCCTACCAGGCCCTCGGCCGCCGGCCCCTGCCCTACCCGCTGGCGCCCTGGTGCGCGCCGTACTTCGTGTTCGACCGGGTGCTGCGGCTGCCGTGGGTGGCCGGCGGGGTCGGGCACGCGGCCGGCGCGCACGGCCCCGACGAGTACGCGACCGTGGCGGGGCTGCGGGAGCACGTGGTCGGCGCCGCCGCCTTCCTGCTGGCCTACGGCGACGGGGGCGACGGTGTGGACTGAGGGGCCGCTGCGGTACGAGCGGCTGAGCTGACCGGAGGTGCGGCGCGCGGCCACCGAGGGGCGGGTGGCGCTGATCCCGGTGGCGACCCTGGAGGACCACGGACCGCACCTGCCGATCGACGCGGACCTGCGGATCGTCGCCGAGGTGTGCCGGCGGGCGGCCGGGCGGGCCGCCGACCGGGTGGTGCTGCTGCCGGCCGTCCCGCACGGCTACTCCCCGCACCACATGGACTTCCCCGGGCCGATCACCATCGGCTGGGACACCTTCACCCAACGTGCCCGTCCGGCCTCGTCCGGTACCGTCCGGAACCCGCAGCTCAGCGGCGGTTTCGGGCGGGGCCGGCGGCTGCTAGCCTTTGTCCGGCTCCGTCCGGGGTCGTCCGTGAGCATCCCGTGAGCGAGGAATCCATGCTGCGACTCACGCTCGACACCAGCACCGTCATCCACGGCGCCCAAGGCCAGAGGTACGGCCCGCAGATCGACGAGCTGGTGGAACTCGCCCACGCCGGCCGGATCGGCCTGTGGATCACGACGGCGTTCGGCAACGACCAGGAACGCGCGTCGGCAGACAAGCTTCAGCGCAACTTGTCCTGGCTCAGCGAACGGCCGCTCATCGGGACCGTGCCGGGTGCATTCCGCCTCGACTACTCACGGATCGGCATCGACACCGTGCTCCTCAGCGAGGACCAGAAGGTCGTCGCCATGACGATCGACGAGATCCTGCTCCCCCAGGCATACCGGGTCGGGAACCTGCGGAACGGCGACGAAGCCGTCATGGCCAAGTGGCGTCGGAAGGCAAACGATGTCCAGCACCTCGTCGCGCACCTCATCGCCGGCCACGATGCCTTCGTCACCAGCGACGACGACGACATGCTCAAGAAGCGGACCCAGCTCCGAGCGCGCACCGGAATCGTCGTGGTTGACCCTGCCGAGGCCGTCCAGATGGCACGTGGCCAAGCCCTGTCAACGCCAGTCACCAGGGATTGACGGGACGCGCGGCGATCGTGTGAAGTAGCCCTTCGTAGGCTGGCCGCCGCCAGAGCGTCGCGGAGCAGCGGAGGCGGCGGACTACGCCGGGGACGTTTCTATCCACGACCCGTTCGACCGAAGCGGCCGGCTACGCGGGCGGGCCGTTCCGTTGGAGCCACACCTCGATCGCGACGTACAGCCCAGTGGCGGCGCAGCAGGTGACGAGGAACCCGAGGACCGCGGGCGTCAGCCACACCGGCCATACCGTGGCCCAGCCGTCCGGCCAGGTCGAGAAGGAGACTCCGAGCAGCAGCGCCGGCACGCCGAGCCATCGCGATCCGATCCCTCCGGTGGTCAGCGTCCGAAGCCGCCCGACCTCGTGGCGAGCTTTCCCCACGGCACGTTCCAGGCGTTCCCGTCAGCCTGCAGCTCCGAGCGGGCCCACTCACGCTCAGCCTGGATGGTCTGATCCCGCTGCTGGATCTCCTCGATCAGCCAATCTCGGAGCCGGTTCAGGTACGCGGCGTGCGCCGCGAGCTGGTCCTGGACCGGCTGGTCGGGCTGCTGGACGAACGGCCCGGGCGTCACCCTGAGCGTGGCGGACGCGGCACTCGCCGCGGCCATGGCCACGCCGGCGAGCGCCACTTCCCTTCCGCGCCGCGGCCGTCGCAGCAGCCGCCGCAGGATCGCCTCGATCCACGCCCTGCGGGCCCGGACCCAGGCTGTCATGCGCTCCAGGTCCCCCAGGTATCGGTGGATTGCCAGCAGGTCCCGGACCACGATCAGCACGCCGAGGATCTGGCAGATGCCGCCGAGGGTGTTGATCGCCTGCGCGCCCATGAACGGGCAGGATAGCCGGGAGATCGGCGACACGGACCCGCGACGGACCCAGGGTCGGTCATGTCCGGGCGGGCTGCTCCCGTCCGCCTACCCTGCCTCGCCGTCGCCGTCCGAGTCGTCGGCGAAGCCGGCCCAGGCGAGGACCTGCGCGGCCAAGCGGGCGCGGTCGGCGGGGAGGACCTTGAGCACGTCCCCGAGCGGCCGGTCTCGCCAGGCGGGCTGCGCCCACCACGGGAGAACGAGCATGTACAGACCCTTGATCGCGGCCGCCCGGCGCAGGTCGAGGTCGAACACCGTGCGTGTGGTGGGGATGACGCCGGCCTCGCCCAGCTCCTCGACAGTGCGCTCCAGGAGGATGCGGCTCGCGGCCTGCCGCTCGGCCGGGTCGAGCAGCGCGTCCCCTTGCTGGCTGGTAAGCCCGGCGGGGCGGGTGAGCGCGGCGAGGATCTCCGGGCGCAGCTGCTCGGGTCAGCCATCGGCGGGCCGCTCAGCGTCCGGGGGCCGGCCGTCGCGGTGCTGCCAGGCGCACAGGCCGGTCGGGCCGTGGCCGGGGTAGGCCAGCCAGTGCTCGCGGGCGACCTGGTCGAGCTGCGCCCGCACACCGCCGGCCGGCCGGCGCAACGCGCGGCAGACGTCGGCCAGGTCGAGCCGGCGGCCGTCGGCGTACAGGAACGTCACGCGGTCGCGGAGCTGCTGCGCTTCGCTGGCGGGCGCCTCGCGGGCGACGACCAGGTCGGCGTTGGCGGCCCGGCGGGTCGTGGTG
>DASQWY010000308.1:0-3808 GCA_035640005.1 Actinomycetes bacterium | reverse complement strand
CCCCGCCGCGCCAGCTCGAACCTTGGCACCGCGCCGCGGGCCTGCGAACGGGAAGCCGCGTCCGGCTCGTACACACTCATGGCACTCTCCTCCATCGTGAGGTGCTGACGATGGCGCCGCCGCTGAGCCGCCCCCTCGCGCCGGACTGCCGCTGCGATGCGCAAGATCGCATCTCTACCACATGCGGAGCAAACTCGAGCAACTCAGGCACCTGCGGGAGCGCTCCCTGCCGAGCTACACTTCGAGAACTTCGCGAGATTCGACATGCTCGTCGGCAGCGAAGCGCCGGGCCGCCGGGAGGGGCGCCGTCAAGACGCCGCCGGCCGGCGCCGATACCACCACCGGCACCGGTGCGCCGCGCCGCCGCGCGGTGGTCGCATCCCAACGGCACGGGGAGGAGCGGGATGGTCCAGGGTGCGCCGGTCGCCACCGGTCCCGGGCTGGTCCCGGCCGGGCAGCTGCGCGCGGTCGTCTTCGGCGCCGGCGGGATCCTCGACGGCGCCCCCGGCGGTTCCGCGTTGCCGTCGGCGGTGGCGCTGGCCCGCGCGCTGCGGGCCGCCGGGCTGCGCACCGCGGTCACCTCGGCCGCTGGCGACTGCGCCGCCCTGCTGGCCGTAGCCGGCGTGGCCGGCCTGTTCGACGTGCGGGTGGACGGGCTGGACGCGGCCCGGCTGGGCCTGGCGGCCGCGCCCGACCCGGCGCTGCCGCTGGAGGCGGCCCGGCGGCTGGGCGTGCCCGCGGCCAAGGCCATGCTGGTCGAGGACACCCCGGCGGCGGTCCAGGCCGGCCGCCGCGGCGGCTTCGGGCTGGTCGTGGGGGTGGAGCGGGTGGGCCGGCCGGAGGCGCTGCGCGAGCACGGCGCCGACCTGGCGGTCGACGACCTGGGCCGCCTGCGGATCGAGGGCGACGGCGGCCGCGAGCTGCTGGAGCGCGGCTTCGACGCGATCGTGCTGCGCTGGGAGGGCGCGGTCGCCGACGACCCCGCCGGGGCCGCCCCGCGGGTGGAGGCGCTGTGCCAGGCCGGCGTGGAGGTCGCGGTCCTCGCCGAGCTGCCGCTCCAGGAGCTGGACGAGCGGCTCGGCGTGCGCCCCAAGGGCCCGGGGCGGCTGCTGCTGTGCCCGGGCGGCGGGCTGGTGGCCCGCGACGCCGACGCGCTGCGGCCGCTGCGGCCGCTGCGGCCCGCCCGGGACGGGCGGCCGGGGGCGCTCGGCGGCGTGCTCGCCGAGCTCGGCGCGCGCGGGATCGGCAGCGGGCTGGTGCTGGTGGTCGGCGCCGACTTCGGACCGCCGGCGGACCCGGGCGCCGACGCCGCCCCGCTGCTGCACCCGGCCGCCAGGGCGGTGGTGGCCTCGGTCGGCGCCGAGCCGCGGGGCGCGCCGCCCGGGGTGGTGGTCCTCGGCGGCGGCGCCGGCGCCCTGCTGGAGCTGCTCGACCGGCAGCTGGAGCGGCGCGCCGCCGGCCGCTGCCCCGGCGTGGACGCCGACCCCGCATGGACGGTCGCCCTGGAGGTCGACCAGCGCCTGGAGCGGGTCGCCGAGACCCTCTGCACAGTCGCCGACGGCCACTTCGGCACCCGCGGCTCGCGCGAGGAGGGCGGCCCGGGCAGCGAGCCGCTCACCGTCGCCGCCGGCGTCTTCGACGAGCGCCCGGGCAACCCGCTGCTGCTCGCCGGGCCGCTGTGGACCGGGCTGCGGGCGCCGGCGGCCGAGCGCGACCGGCGCCTGCTCGACCTGCGCACCGGGACGCTGCGGCGCGAGTGGTCCGGCGCCGGCGACGAGCTGCGCAGCCTGCGGTTCGCCTCCCAGGTGCGGCCGGGCGTGGTGGGGCTGCGCGCCGAGGGCGCCGGCGGGACCCTGGCCGCCGGGCCGGCGCTGCGCCCGCCCAGCGAGGACACCTACGAGCAGCGCCGCGACGGCGACCAGATGTGGGCCGGCACCAGCGCGCCGGGCGCCGGCATCGTCGCCGCCGCCTGGCAGCGGGAGGCCGGCGGCGCCACCCGCGTGGTCGAGCGGATCGCCGCCTACGTCGCCGACCCCTCCGCCCACCCGGACCCCGGCGAGGCGCTGGAGCGGCTGCGGGACGCGCGCGCCGACGGGTTCGACCGGCTGCTGGCCGAGCACCGCGCCGCCTGGGCGGCCCGCTGGGCGGACGCGGCCGTCACCGTGGAGGGCGACCCGCCGACCGAGCTGGCGCTGCGCCTGGCAGTGTTCCACCTGCTGTCGAGCGCCGCCGGCGGCGGCGAGCACGCCTTCGGCGCGCGCGGCCTTTCCGGCCCGGTCTACCGCGGGCACGTGTTCTGGGACGCCGACGTGTTCGTGCTGCCGGTGCTGGCCGCGCTGGACCCGGCGGCCGCGCGGGCGATGATCGAGTACCGCATCCGCCGCCTGCCGGCCGCCAGGCGGCTGGCGGCCAGGCGGGGCCGGGCGGGCGCCCGCTTCCCGTGGGAGTCGGCGGGCGACGGCGACGAGGTGACCCCCGACTGGGCGCCGGACCTGGAGGGGCGTAAGGTCCGCATCCTCACCGGCGAGATGGAGGAGCACATCGTCGCCGACGTCGCCTGGGCGCTGTGCCGCTACGCCGACTGGACCGGCGACCACGCGCTGGTCGAGGGGGCCGGGCGGCCGCTGCTGGTGGAGACCGCCCGCTACTGGCCGTCGCGGGTGCGGCTGGACGAGGACGGCGTGGCCCACATCGACCAGGTGATCGGCCCCGACGAGTACCACGAGGGCGTCGACGACAACGCCTTCACCAACGTGATGGCCCGCTGGCACCTGCGCCGGGCGGCGGCGCTGGTCGAGCGCGAGGGCCCGGCCGGCGCGGAGGAGGCGGCCGCCTGGCGGCGGCTGGCTGGCGCGCTGGTCGACGGCCACGACCCGGGCACCGGCGTGTACCGCCAGTTCGCCGGCTTCGAGGAGCTGGAGCCGCTGCTGGTCGCCACCTTCGCCGAGCCGCCGGTCGCCGCCGACGTGCTGCTCGGCCGCGAGCGGACGCGCCGGACCCAGGTGATCAAGCAGGCCGACGTGCTCATGCTGCACCTGCTGGTCCCCGAGGAGGTGGCGCCCGGCTCGCTGGCGCCGAACCTGGCCTTCTACGGCCCGCGCACCGCCCACGGCAGCTCGCTGTCGCCGGCGGTGCACGCGGGGCTGCTGGCCCGCGCCGGCGAGCCGGACCGGGCGCTGGAGCTGTTCCGGCTCGCCTGCCAGCTGGACCTGCAGGACCTGACCGGCACCACCGCGGGCGGGCTGCACGTGGCCACCTTCGGCGGCGTCTGGCAGGCGCTGGTCCACGGCTTCCTCGGCGTCCGGCTGCTGGAGGACGCGCTGGGGCTGGACCCGCACCTGCCGGCTGCCTGGCAGGCGGTGGAGCTGCGGCTGCGCTGGCACGGCCGGCGGGTGCGGCTGCGGGCCGAGCACGGCGCGGTCGAGGTCGCCGGCGACGGGCCGCTGCGGGTGGCCCTGCCCGGCCTGCCGGCCGCCGCGGTCCCCGCCGCGGGCACCCGTTTCACCTGGTCGGGCACTGCATGGGAGGAGGCACCGTGAGCAAGATCCTGGCCGCCATCGAGCCCAGCGCCGCCGCTGGGCCGGTGCTGGGCGTCGCCACCGCGCTCGCGGAGCGCCTCGGGCTGACGCCGGTCGCCGTCCACGTCCCCGAGGAGGACCCGGAGCCGGCGCGGCTGCTCGCCGGGCACTGGGACATGCAGCTGCTGCTGGCCGAGGGCACCCCCTCCGACGCGATCCGGACCGTCATGGACCGGGAGGGCGCGGAGCTGGCGGTGGTCGGCACGCGGCGCCTGGCGACCGGCCCGCGG
>DASQWY010000307.1:0-7294 GCA_035640005.1 Actinomycetes bacterium | reverse complement strand
CTGCAACGACCGCTCACGGAGGCTGGTGAGCTCCCGCTGCAGCTCGGCCCTGGCCTGCTCGGCCTGGGCGGAGCGGTCGACCGCCTCCCGCAGGCGCGCGGTGAGGCTGGTGAGCTCGCGCTGCAGCCCGGCCCTGGCCTGGTCGGCCTCGGCGTGGCGGTCGGCCGCCTCCTGCAGGCGCGCGGTGAGCTGTGGCAGGTAGGCGTCGACCTCCTCGCGGTCGTACCCGCGCCACACCATCCGGAAGGCCGGGGGTCGGTCCGGGTCCGGGTCGTCCTGCCCGGGCTCCGCGGCTGGCTCGTACACGCTCATGGCACCTCCGTCGGCGAGGGCCGGAACCCGGCTGCTGCTGACTAGCGCTCCGGGATCAAGGCCTACCCGGCCCATCCAGATGAGCGTTGCCTGGTCGTGTCCCGTTACGCCCTTGACCGCATTCGCCCTAAGCGGTGCATTCGACAAGTAGAACGCGATCAAGGCGTTAACCTTGGTTACCCCAGGCGGAGGCTGTTGTGGACGTGCCCCGGCGCCACCCACGCAACAGTCCACAACGGCCAGGGAACGCCTAGGAAATAACGGCCAGGGAACGCCTAGGAAATGCGAGGCCTACTTCGAGCGCGAGGTCGACGACGTCGAGTGGCAGGGCGGCCGGGCGTACCTGCACCTGGGCGTCTGGCGAGACGAGCCACCCCGCCGCGAGGTGCCAGCGGCGGCCGGGCGGCCAGGGTGTGGCTCGGTGACCCTCGCAGGCTTCGACGCGGTAGCGGCGGCCGTTGGGAGCCCGCCACCAGCCGCGCCAGGCGACCGGTTGGGACAGTGGGTCGGCCCGGCCCTGCCGTAGTACTGGGCGACCAGGCGAGCAGCAGCCCGGCTGGGCGGGTGAAGGCTTCGGCGTAGTAGGCGGCGTCCGGCATGGGCGCACAGGATACGGAACGCTGGCGTAGAGGCAAGCGAGGCCGGATGGCCGCTCGAATCAAGCCTCCGCAAGCCCGGTGCAATCCTGATGAATCGACCGCCCGGATCCCATCGCCATTGGATGCCCCGAGCGTCGGCAAAGAAGATCGTCAATGGCGGCACGTTGGACATGAACGCGGTTGTGGTGAAGGGCTCCCTGCATCGTCAGCGTCCCCAGAGTTCAAGGGCGCGATCGTCTCCGTGCTGGACAGGCTGAACGCCCTGCTTCCAGATCCCTCTGACGGAGCCACGAATTGTATATCGGCCGATTGCCGTTTGAGGCGATGATCGTGATACGCCCCGGGTGATCGTCCATCACCGGCAATTTGCCACGATTCGACCGTGGCCGCGGACTTGGGTCAGCGGCGCGAGGTTGCCCCGGTGCCGGTCGCCATGGCGCGGATGTGCGCGGCGGCGGCCACCCGCTCCTCGGCGATGCGGTCGGCGACCTCGGCGGTGGGCCGACCCTCGGCGCGGGCGCGGCGGAAGATCAGCCGCAGCGCGTCGGCCACCCCCTGCACCGAGACCGCCAGCCGGTCCGGCGAGTAGCCGAGCTCGCCGGCCCCGATCACCGCGTACGGCGCGGCCGAGTTGATCACGTAGTCGGGGGCGTACAGGATGCCCCGGTCCAGCAGGCGGCGGCCGTCGTCGGCGCTGCCGAGCTGGTTGTTGGCGCCGCCGGCCACGATCCGGCAGCGTAGGCGGGGGATGGTGTGCTCGTTGAGCACACCGCCGAGCGCGTTGGGGCTGAACACGTCGCAGGGCACCTCATACAGCCGCTCCGGGTCCTCCAGCTGGATGTCCAGCCGCTCGGCCAGCTCCTTGCCCCGGGCGGGGTCCAGGTCGGCGCCGATCACCTGCGCCCCGGCGGCGACCAGCAGCTCGGCCAGGTGGCTGCCGACCCCGCCGAGGCCCTGCACGGCCACCCGCCGGCCGCGCAGGTCGGCGGTGCCGAACACCTCGTCGCAGGCGGCGCCGATGCCGGCGATCACGCCCTGGGCGGTGAGCGGGGTGGAGTCCCCGGTGCCGCCGAAACGCTCGTCGATCGCCCACACGTAGTCGGTCTCGCGGGCGACGTCGACCATCTCCTCGGCGCTGGTGCCGAGGTCGGGGCCGGTCCCGAAGCGGCCGGCGAGCAACTCCACGAAGCGGCCGTAGACGCGCAGCAGCACCCGCTTGTCGGCGCCGCCGTCCTGCCTGAGCAGGACCGCCTTGCCGCCGCCGCGGGGCATGTCGGTGAAGGCGAACTTGTAGGTCATGCCGCGCGACAGGCGCAACGCGTCGTCGAGGGCCTCCTCCTCGGAGGCGTAGGCCTTGTAGCGGGTGCCGCCCCGGGCAGGGCCCAGGGCGGTGTCGTGGATCGCGATGATGGCGCGCATGCCGGTTTCCCGGTCGAAGCAGAACACCACCTGCTCATGGCCTTGCTCGGCCATCTTGTCGAAGACGCCCACGCTGCCCTCCTGCGATCCGTCCGTGGCAGGGGTGGGCGGATGGCCCAGCGCCCTTGCCGGGGTCGACCTCCGGCGGGGTCCGCCGCCGGTGTCTACCAGAACGATACCCCGTGGACGGCCGCTCAGCCGGCTCCGGCCCGTGGCGGGCGGCCTGACGCGTTAGAGTCGGTCCGGGGCAGTTCGACGCCGGCACGGTCGACGCAGGAGGGCAGCATGTGGGACCAGTGCGCCGAGGCCATGTCCACCGACGAGCGGGCCGGGCTGCAGTCCGAGCGGCTCGCCGCCCTGGTCGCGCGGCTCGCCCAGGCGAGCCCGTTCTACCAGGGGCGCCTGAAGGAGGCGGGCGTCGACCCCGGGGCGCGGCCGGCCCTGGACGAGCTGCCCTCGCTGCCGTTCACCGTCAAGGCCGACCTGTGGGAGCACTACCCGTGGGGGATGCTGACCGTGCCCAGGGAGCGGGTGATGCGGGTCCACGGCTCGTCGGGCACCGGCGGGCGGCCCACCCTGTTCGCCTACTCCCGCGCCGACGTGGCCCTTTGGGCGCAGGTGTGCGCCAGGGCGCTCGGCTGCGCCGGCGCCGGGCCGGGCACGGTCGTCCAGAACGCCTACGGCTACGGCCTGTTCACCGGCGGGCTCGGCATGCACCAGGGCGCCGAGCTGATGGGCTGCACGGTGATCCCCGCCTCCGCCGGGCAGACCCAGCGGCAGGTCACCCTCATCCGCGACCTGCGGCCGCAGGTGCTGTGCTGCACCCCCTCGTACGCGGCCAGGCTGGGGGAGGCGCTGGTGGAGGCCGGCGTCGCCCGCGAGGAGGTCGGCCTGCGCGCCGGCATCTTCGGGGCCGAGCCGTGGAGCGAGGCGATGCGCGCCCAGATCGAGTCGCTGCTGCCCCTCAAGGCCCTCGACATCTACGGCCTGTCGGAGATCATCGGCCCCGGGGTCTCCTGCGAATGCATCGAGGCCCAGGCCGGCCTGCACGTCAACGAGGACCATTTCCTGGTCGAGGTGGTCGACCCGGGCTCCGGCCGGCCGCTGCCAGACGGTGAGCGGGGCGAGCTGGTCTTCACCAGCCTGACCAAGGAGGCCATGCCGGTGCTGCGCTACCGCACCGGCGACGTCGCCTCGCTGGACCGTTCCCCGTGCGCCTGCGGCCGGACCCTGGCGCGCATGTCGAAGGTGTTCGGCCGGGTCGACGACATGCTGGTGGTCCGCGGGGTCAACGTCTACCCCAGCGAGGTCGAGGCGATCCTGGTCGCCGAGCGGGCGGTCGGCCCCCACTACCTGCTGGTGGTGGACCGCACCGAGACCATGCCCCGCCTGGTGGTCGCCTGCGAGCTGGCCGCCGGCGCCCCCGGCGAGGACCGGGAGCGCGAGCGCCTCGCCGGCGAGGTCGCCGCGGCGCTGCTGCAACGCCTGGGGCTGCACACCGAGGTCCAGGTCCTGCCGGCCGGCACCATCCCCCGGGTGGAGGTCGGCAAGGCCCAGCGGGTCGTCCACCGGACCCCTGAGCACGACCCGCTTCAGCAGCTGCGCGGGTAGGCGCGTAGCCCACCGACGTTCCGGGACGAACGCCGCCGCTTGCCAGGAGCCGTGAGTAAGTCTACACTTACGGTTCGTGGACACTTACCAAGATGGCGGTCTGGGGCTGCTCGGCGACCCGACCCGGCGGGCGATCTTCGAGCTGCTGGCCCGGCGCCCGAGCTCGGTGGGGGAGCTGGCCCAGCACCTGCCGGTCAGCAGGCCGGCGGTGTCCCAGCACCTCCGGGTGCTCAAGGACGGCGGCCTGGTCGTCAGCCGGTCCGAGGGCACGCGCCGCGTCTACCGGATCAACCCGGATGGCGTGACCGCCCTGCGCGCCTACCTGGACCGCATCTGGACGGAGGCGCTCACCGCTTTTCAGAAGGCCGCCGAGGCGGCCCCGGTCGACCCCGAACAGGAGGACCCATGAGCAGCCCAGCCGCGATCCCACCGCTGTACGGGACCGTCACCGTCGGTGTGCCCGTCGAGCGGGCGTTCCGCGTCTTCACCGACTCGTTCAACAGCTGGTGGCCGCCCGAGTACCACATCGGCGGCGCCGACATCGCCGAGGCCGTCCTGGAACCGCGCCCGGGCGGGCGCTGGTACGAGCGGGGCGTGGACGGCAGCGAGTGCGACTGGGGCCGGGTGCTGGCCTGGGAGCCGCCGCACCGGCTGGTGGTCACCTGGCAGATCAACGGGGAGTGGCAGTACGACCCCGATCCCGAGCACGCCAGCGAGATCGAGGTGCGGTTCACCGCCGACGGTCCCGGGCAGACCGTGGTCGAGCTGGAGCACCGGTTGCTGGAGCGGCTGGTCGGCGGCGAGGCGCTCCGCGACGGGATCACCGGCGGGGGCGGCTGGACCAGCCTCCTGGAGCGGTTCGCCAAGGCGGTCGCGAACCAGCCGTGACCGGCGCGCCCGACGTTTGCCGCCCTGGCCGGGGGAGATATCACCTCCATGAACCCAGTGCACCGCTTGACGATCGAGGCGGACGACGGCAAGGACGTGCTGCTCGCCTGCCCGGTCGAGGGCTGCGGGCGGCGGCTGGTGGTGCGGCGGTCCGGTGGTCTGATCGTGCTCGACCGGGGCGATTTCTTCGCGCTCCACGTCGGCGGCAGGGGCGGCCTCCAGATCACCACCAGCCCGTCGCGGTAGCCCGGTCGCCGCTTAGCAAAGGCTGAACCGCGCCGCTCAGCGCCGTGGCCGGTGCCCGTTCAGCCCCGCGCCGTAGCCTGCCGGCGTACCGGACCTGGCCGAGGGGGCCAGGTCAGCCCGGCAGGGGAGGCACAGCATGGACCAGTTCGACCCGCAGATCCCGGGTCTGATGGAGGGCGACGTCACCAGCGTGGCCGTCACCGACCCGCAGCCCTTCGTGGGCGGGGTCGGCAACCACGTCATCGACCCCAGCAAGAGCTTCGACCTCAAGGTCGAGTGGGAGGTCTTCGGACAGCTCGAGCCGATCTGGGTGGGCAGCCTGGACGACAACTGGGACGTCTCGGTGTACGCCGAGTCGCTCGGCGGCGGCCCCGAGATCCTGATCGCCAACGCGCAGGTGCCCAAGGCCAACGTGCTGCCGTGCACCGTCAACGGCACCCAGCCCAACTGCGCCAAGTACTCCACGACCCTGACGGTGGCGCCGAACACGCTGCCCGAGCACGACCCGAACAGCAACCAGAGCGGGATCTACAAGCTCGCCGCCGCCGTGTTCCTCAACAGCAGCATCGTCCCATCCCCCGGCAGCCCCGGCTTCGACCTGATCGGGTTCAGCGAGGGCCCGATCATCCAGGCCGAGAACCCGGAGTGACGAGCCCAGTCAGAGGGGGCTGAGGGCCAGACCCTCCCGGATCGCGCGGTGGAGCTGCGCGGTCTGGGGGGTCGGCCCGGTCCCGAGCGTAGCCTGCAGCACCCGGCGGCAGAAGTCGTACTGGCGCAGCGCCTGGTAGGTGCGCCCCTGGTGGGCGTAGCAGCGCATCAGCAGCCGGTGCGCGTCCTCGCGGCACGGGTCCACGGCCAGCATCCGCAGGCCGGTGGCGACGCAGTCGTCGATCCTGCCGATGCCGAGCTGGATGCGGCTCACCCTGTCGAGGATGTCGACGTAGGCGATCCGCATGCTCTCCCGGGGCAGCAGCGCCCACTGCTCGTACGGCGCGTCCGCCGCGAAGTCGCCGCCGTACAGCCCGACCGCCTCCTGGTAGGCCGCCAGCGCGCCGTCGGTGTCGCCCGCCCGCTCCGCCCTGCCGG
The DNA here is from genome assembly GCA_035640005.1 of Actinomycetes bacterium. GTDB lineage: Bacteria > Actinomycetota > CALGFH01 > CALGFH01 > CALGFH01 > DASQWY01. The sequence goes on along the minus strand of DASQWY010000307.1, from coordinate 1,133 downwards.
CCCGCGCGCGTGCCTCCTCGAAGCGCTCGACGTCGACCTCCACCTGAAGCTGCGGGTTGATCCGGTAGCCGCCGTCGGCGTACTCGATGACGTTGAGGCTGGTCACCTCCTGCAGGACCCGCCGCAGTCCGCTGACCGCGACCTGCAGGCGGTTGCGGGCCAGCGCGGGCGTCACCTCCGACCAAAACTCCGCCAGCAGCTCGTCGCGCGAGCAGGCGTGGCGCGGCCGCGCCAGCAGGAAGCGGAGCACGCTGCTGCCGCGGGTCCCCGCCCACCTGCCGACCACCTGCCCGTCGACGCGCAGCTCGAAGGCGCCGAGCAGCCGCGCCTCCACGATCCCGCGCGGCGGCGCCGGCGCCGGCGGCGCCGGCGGCTCGGCGGCGGGCGCGGCGGCGGCCGCCGCGTGAGCGGTGCCGCCGGTGGCGCGGACCGGCCGCCGCCGGCGGGCGCCGCCGGCCAGTTGCCGCCGCAGCGAGCGCGCCCAGACCGGCCGGAGCCAGCCCCAGTCGCGCTCCAGCGGGACCACCCACGGCCGCAGCTCCGCGGCCGCCGCCCCCTGGGTGGTGAGCTGCGGGTGCCAGTAGCCGGTCGCCACGCACACCTCCAGCGCCGCCAGCTGGCCGGGGCTGCACAGGTCGAGCAGGCCGGCGGTGAGCCGGCCGGGCAGCGACCGGCCCGTCCGGGACGCCTGGACCGCCTCGGCGACCGCTTCCACCGGCCACGCCCGGGCGGCGTCGAGGACGTCGTGCAGCACCGCGGCGCGGCGGCCGGCGAGTCCGGCGAGGCGCTCGACCGCCGCCGCGGGCAGTCCGCTGGCCGCTCGCGCGCCGGCCGGGTCGCTGAGGTCGGCAGCCGACGCCACCTGGTCCACGCCGCGGAGCACCACCCCCGGCAGGCGCCGCTGGGCGACCGCGACCAGGCTCACGCCCTGGTCGCGGACTGCGGGGCGGACCGCCTCCAGCAGCACCCCCAGCCCGGAGCCGACCCATCCCTCCAGCTCCAGGACGATCACCGCCCCGGGCGGAGCCAGCCGCAGCACCGCCTCCAGCTGGGCCCTGGAGGCGGGCTCCGGCTCCCATGCCTGCTCGCCGTCGCCGGCCCAGCGGTAGCGGCAGGCCCGCAGCAGCGACCCG
>DASQWY010000306.1:0-3837 GCA_035640005.1 Actinomycetes bacterium | reverse complement strand
GCAGCAGGTGCGGGCCACCTGCGGTCGCGTCCACGACCTGCTCACCGCCGACCACACCGCCGAGTTCGTCGACTTCTCCCGCCTGCGGCCCGGCCAGTCGGTGCTCGACCTGCCGGTCAAGACCAACGAGCTGCTCAGGGTGATGCGCGCCGACCTGCGCGGGGCGCGGCAGGAGTTCGCCGTGCTCGACGGCGCCAAGGTGCCGCACGCCCTGCAGGAGCAGGCCGAGCGGGCGAAGGCCACCAGGCGGGACTGGACGGCCGCCTTCCAGGCGGCCATCGTCCGGGTCGACCAGCACAGCGGGATCCTGCGGCTGCGGGACCTCACCGGCACCCTCGGCGGGGACGCCGGCCCGGTCAGCGCCCGCCTCAACGACGCCATGACCGCCCTGGCCGGGGCCGACTGCCGGGTGACCGTCTGACGGCGCCGCTCAGGAGCCGAAGCGGCCGCTGACCTCCTGCCAGCGGGGCGCCGGGCCGGGCAGCGGCGACGCCGGCAGGTGCAGTCCGTCGAGCAGCAGCGCCAGGTAGCGGCGGCGGAGCTGGCTGGTGCGCCGCTGGTCGCCGACCCGGACCGACTGCAGCTGCTCGAACAGCAGCGACAGGTCGCCGACCTCCACGCCGGGCCGCAGGGCGCCGGCGGCGCGGGTGCGCTCCAGCAGCCGCCTGGTGGCGTCGTGGGCGCGGCGGCCCTCGCGGTGCAGCTCCTCGGTGGCGGTGAAGCTGCCGGCGAAGCGGAGCGAGAGCGAGCCGGCGCCGGCATCCAGGCAGCGGCGCATGAAGCGGGTGAAGGCGGTCCACGGGTCGCCGTCGTCGGCCAGGGCGGCCTCCGCCTCGGCGGTGTAGCGGCGCAGGCCGTCGCCGGCCAGCCGCTGCAGCAGCTCGTCCTTGCTGCGGTAGCGGCGGTACAGGGCGCTGATGCCCACGCCGGCGTGCTCGGCGACCGCGGCGATGGGCGCACCCGGGTCGGCGCCGAACACCTCCCGGGCGGCCTCGAGGATGCGCTGGTCGTTGCGGGCCGCCTGGGCCCGCCGGCCGCTGAGCGGCGCGGTCGTGGGATCGCTCATGCGCCAGAGCATAGCACTGGAACAGATCGTTCCGTTCTGCTAAACTCGGAACAGAGCAGTTCGTTCCGCAAGTGGGAGGGTGCCGCATGACCGCTGACGCCTCGATCCGGCCCTTCCGCGTCGACGTGCCCCACCGGTGAGGCGCCGGTGACGACCGAGGTGCTCGGCCGGCGGGCGCTCAACCGCGCCCTGCTGGCCCGGCAGCTGCTGCTGCGCCGCGAGCGGCTGCCGGCCGCCGCGGCGATCCAGCGGCTGGTCGGCATGCAGGCGCAGGTGCCCACCGCGCCCTACACGGGGCTGTGGACGCGGCTGGACGGCTTCCGGCCGCAGGAGCTGGCGCGGCTGCTCACCGACAGGGCCGCGGTGCGGACCTCGCTGATGCGCACCACGCTGCACCTGGTGACCGCCGACGACTGCCTGGCGATGCGCCCGGTCCTGCAGCCGGTGCTGGAACGCGCCCTGCGGAGCAGCCCCTTCGGCCGGCAGGTCGAGGGCGTGGACACCGAGGCGCTGCTGGCGGCCGGTCGGGCGCTGCTGGAGGACCAGCCGCGCACGGTCGCGACGCTCGGCAGGCTGCTCGGCGAGCGCTGGCCCGACCGCGACCCCACCTCGCTCGGCTACGCGGTGCGGTACCTGCTGCCGCTGGTCCAGGTGCCGCCCCGCGGCGTCTGGGGCGCGACCGGGCAGGCCACCTGGACCACGGTGGAGGCCTGGCTCGGCCGCCCGCTGGCCGCCGAGCCCGCGCCCGACCGGCTGGTCGTTCGCTACCTGGCCGCCTTCGGCCCGGCCACCGTCAAGGACGTCCAGACCTGGTCGTGGCTGACCCGGCTGCGCGAGGTCGTCGCGCGGCTGCGGCCGCGGCTGCGTAGCTTCCGCGACGAGGTCGGCAGGGAGCTGTTCGACCTGCCCGACGCGCCGCGGCCCGACCCCGACACCCCGGCCCCGCCGCGGCTGCTGCCCGAGTACGACAACCTGCTGCTGTCCCACGACGACCGCAGCCGCGTGATCGCCGACCGGCACCGCGAGCCGGTGTTCACCCGAGGCTCGTTCCTGGTCGACGGGTTCGTCCGCGGCGCCTGGAGGATCGACCGGCGCCGCGACGCCACCACCCTGGTCCTGGAGCCGTTCGAGCGCCTCACCCCGCGGGACGGGGACGAGCTGCGCGCCGAGGCCGCCAGGCTGCTCGCGTTCGCCGCCGCCGACGCCCCCGACCAGGAGGTCCACCTGGCCACCCCGGCCTGACAGGCCCGGCCCACCCTGCGTCGCCCTGGCCGCTGCCGCCTCATTCTGGAGGCAGACGCTCGATGCGAGTCCAACCCCTCCAGCCCCGCTCCCCCAGGATCGCCAGCAGCCGCCCGGCGAGCGGTGAAGCCTCGAGCATCGTCGCGTCGAGCAGGTCCACGAAGGGGTCATCGAATTCGACAGAAAGCTCCTCGCCGGCGTCGAGCGCCCGCGCCAACAGCCGCTCCAGGACGTCGGCGATCTCGACGATCCGCGGGTCGTCGGCCGGCCAGTCGAGCGCTTGGCTGAGCAGACGATAGAGCCTCACCATGTCGGGGTCGGCCAGCTCCTGCCGCTTCTTCGCGATCACGGAGTCGATCAGGTGCGGCACGCGGGCAGCGACCATGATCCAGGCGTCCCGCTCGAGCTCGATGTAACGCTCGTCGACGCCGAGCCTGCGCAGCGTATCGAGATAGTCAACGGCGCTCTGCGGGAGCGCCAGACTCTCTCCGGCCGCGAGCCTGGCGATTCGCTTGCGGTGGTCCTGCAGCCTGCGGATCTCGGCGCGCAGCTCCTTGTCGATCTCCTTCACTCCCTTGGCGAAGTCCTCCGGGGTGGCGTCGAGGAGCTCCTGTACCCGGGCCAATGGCACGCCGGCTTCGGCGAGGGTCCGGATCTGGATGAGCTGCACGACCGCAGCGGCGTCGTACGTCCGGTAGCCGGAGTGGTCCCGCTCCGGCTCTGGGAGTAGCCCGATCTGGTGGTAGTGGCGCACCGCCCGCACCGTCACCCCGGCGTGGGCCGCCAGCTGGCTGATCGTGAGCATGGCGCTATTTCACCGTCGGTCAGTCCTGCGGCCCCTGCGGCGCAGGTTTGGAATGGGTCGGCTTCTTCAGGCGGTCTTGCGGTGGTAGGTGGCCATGGCGAGGGCGTAGGCGACGACGAGGATGCCGACACACCAGGCAAGGGCGATCCAGATGTCGGTGCCGACCGGCTGCTGCGCGTACAGGTCGCGGATCGTGTTGACGATGGACGTCACCGGCTGGTGCTCGGCGAAGGCGCGCACCGGGCCGGGCATGGTTGCGGTGGCGACGAATGCCGAGCTGATGAACGGCAGGAAGATCAGCGGGTAGGAGAACGCGCTCGCGCCGTCCACGGACGTCGCGGACAGGCCGGCGATGACGGCGAGCCACGTCAGTGCCAGGGTGAACAGGACCAGGATCCCGGCGACCGCGAGCCAGGCCGGCACGCCTGCCCCCGAGCGGAACCCCATGAGCAGCGCGACACCCACGACGACCACGAGCGACACGAGGTTGGCCACCAGCGAAGTGAGCACGTGCGCCCACAGCACCGACGACCGTGCGATCGGCATGGACTGGAAGCGCTCGAAGATGCCGCTCTTCATGTCCAGGAAGAGCCGGTATGCGGTGTAGGAGATGCCCGAGGCGATCGTGATGAGCAGGATGCCGGGCAGCAGGTAGTTCACGTACCGATCCGACCCTGAGCTGATCGCGCCGCCGAACACGTAGACGAACAGCAGCATGAAGGCG
>DASQWY010000305.1:0-2397 GCA_035640005.1 Actinomycetes bacterium | reverse complement strand
GATGGCTCCGAACAGGACGGGGACTGCTCTTGGGTTCACGCTTGCTGCTGGGCGCGAACGGTTTCACGGTCCGGGCTGGTCGCCATGGTCGCCGACGGTGCGGTGCGGGGCCAGGTCCAGGCGTACCGCAGGATGAGGGCGAGAAGGATCACTTCCAGTACGACGCCAAGGCCGTAGAAGTACGTCCAGGACTCGCCCACCACGTTGAATGCCGCGTAGGGGACCTGTACCGAAGCCACGATGAGGTTCGTGATGCGGTTCGCCCGGGCGGGCAGCGTCATCGACAGCACGACCATGAAGATCGGGATCGCCATGAGCGCGAGGAAGGTGGTCAACAGCGTCTGGCTGACGTCGAACTCCCAGACCTTGCCGGCGAGGATGTCATCGATGACGCCGGGCTTGAAGAAGGCGATAATGTCCACGTAGGCGTACAGGAACATGAAGCTTGTCCACGCTGCGGCGAGCTTGGCTCTCACCGGGATCCGCTGGTCTTCCAGTGTGGTGGTGGTGGGTTGACGTGTTCTCATCATGGGCTCCGTTGTTGTGGTGAGGATCGGTAGGTCCACGATCGCTGAGCCCGGCGGCGGGCACATCGGCCCGGAGGCTGGAGTTCGCCTGGCCGATGGCATGGTCTCTCTCTCGTTCTTTCGGCGGGTACGCCGAGGCGCGCCGATCCCTAAGCTGGAGCCGTGGTCACTGTCCGGCGCTCCATCTGGCATGAGCCGCGGCCTGCTGACGCCCCACCCATCGGTCGTCTCGACTGGCTGCTGGTGGGCGTGTTCGCGGCCGCCGCCTTGGTCGAGGGCATCGTTCGGCCGGGCTTGGCCTGGCGACCCCTTGTGACGGTGCTCGCCCTGGCGCTGATGCCTGCCCTGCTCTGGCGGCGGGGCCGCCCCCTGATGGCCGCCCTGGTCGGGTGGGGCGTCGCCGGGCTGCTCTCGGTCCTCCAGCTGACTGCGCACGCCGGGGACCTCGGCCTCTACTCCATGATGGCCGTCCTGATCCTGCTCTACTCCCTGGTGCGGTGGGGCTCGGGACGGGAGATGGTCTTGGGGACGGCGTTCGTGACAGTCGTCGTCGCGCTGGGGATGTACGCCTCCTCCGCGGGCTGGGCCGACGTTTTCGGCGGGAGCGTCCTCTTGCTGTTGTTCGTCGCCCTCGCGGCGGTGTTCCGCTACCGCGCGGACCTCTGGCATCGCCAACAGCGCGAGATCCGCAATCAGGAGCGGGTGGCGCTGGCGCGCGAGCTGCACGACACCGTGGCCCACCACGTCTCGGCCATCGCGGTGCAGGCGCAGGCCGGTGGCGTGGTCGCCGGCATCCAGCCTGAGAAGGCTGCCGAGGTCCTGGCCGCAATCGAGTCTGAAGCGTCGCGAACCCTGGCGGAGATGAGATCCATGGTGCGGGTGCTGCGTGAGGAGGAAGCCGTCGCCTACTCACCGCAGCTGGGTGTCGCGGACCTGCCTGCTCTGGCGCGCGCCGACGCGACGCCCACCGTCGAGGTCTCGCTGGACGGTTCGTTAACCCGGCTGGCACGACCCGTGGACGCCGCGCTCTACCGGCTCGCGCAGGAGTCGCTGACCAACGCCATACGGCACGCCCGGAGCGCGACCCGCGTCGGGATCGACGTACGCCGGGAGGGCGACGCCGTCAGGCTGCGTGTCAGCGACGATGGACAGACCGAGCCGGGGCCAGCCCCGGAGCCTGGGTTCGGCCTGCTGGGCATGGCCGAACGCGCCCAGCTCCTCGGCGGATCGCTCTCCGCGGGGCCGGGGCCCGAGGGTGGCTGGGTGGTCGAGGCCGTGCTGCCGGTGGAGGCGCTGGCATGAGCATCCGTGTTGTCGTAGCCGACGACCAGGACTTGGTCCGGACCGGGCTGGTGATGATCCTCGGCGCGCGACCCGAACTCGAGGTCGTGGGGGAGGCAGCAGACGGGCTCGCAGCGCTCGACCTGGCGACCCGGCTGCGTCCCGATGTCCTCCTCGTCGACATCCGGATGCCCGGGCTCGACGGCGTCGAGGTGACGCGGCGCCTGGCCGGGCCAGACGTGACGGACCCGATGGCGGTCGTCGTGATCACCACCTTCGACCTCGATGAGTACGTCCTCGGCGCCCTACGCGCCGGCGCCCGCGGCTTCCTGCTCAAAGACGCCGGGCCGGAGCTCCTCGTGCAGGCCATCCACGCGGCGGCCAACGGGGACGCGCTGATCGCCCCCAACGTCACCCGCCGGCTGCTGGCGACCTTCGCCGACCAGGCGCCGGTGGTACCGGTCCAGCCCATCGACCCGCTCACCGAGCGCGAGGAGGAGGTGCTCGCGCTGGTGGCACGGGGCCGGACCAACGCCGAGATCGCCACCGAGCTCTTCGTCGGCCTGAGCACGGTCAAGACCCACGTCGC
>DASQWY010000304.1:0-10269 GCA_035640005.1 Actinomycetes bacterium | reverse complement strand
CGAGCACGCCGACGGTCTCCTCGAGCATGGCCAGGCGCTCGCCGGGCGGCGGGAAGTCGTAGCCTCCCGCGCGGAACTCCGCCTCGTGCCAGCCGGCCCCGACGCCGACGTCCAGCCGGCCGCCGGAGAGCTGGTCGAGGGTGGCGACCATCTTGGCCAGCAGCGCGGGCGGCCGGAAACCGGCCGCCATGACCAGGGTGCCGAGCCGGACGCTGCCGGTCCTGGCCGCCAGCCCGGCCAGCGTCGTCCAGCACTCCGGCGTCCCCTGCGGCCCGGGCGGGCCGCCGTAGCGGCGCAGGTCCAACCAGAAGTGGTCGGACACCCAGACCTGGTGGAAGCCGAGCGACTCGGCAAGCTCCGCGTAGCGGGCGATCCGGTCGAAGGTGGCCGGCCCGGGCCCGGGGTAGGAGCAGTCGTAGTGGGGCAGCGCCAGCCCGAGCTTCATGGTCGCCCAGTCTCGGCGACCTGCGTGGAGCCGTCAACGTGAGCCCTCTGCTGCCGATACAACCAGTGCGGCCGCCTTGGCCGCTGCTGCCCGCACGCGGAGAGGAGCTGAGCGCATGGGGACGGGGTGGGGGCTGGCCCGTCAGGACGACGGGCCGCCCGAGCCGGGCTCCCGCCCGTCCGGCGGCCGCCGCCGCCTCGGCGAGGTGCTGGTCGCCGGGGGCGTGCTCACCCTCGAACAGCTGGAGGAGGCGCTCCGCACCCAGCGCGAGGAGCAGGGCCAGCGGCGCCGGCTCGGCGAGATCATCACCGCCCTCGGCCTGGCCGACGAGGTGCAGATCGCCCACGCCCTCTCCGACCAGCTGGGCCTGCCGTTCGTCGACCTGAGCGAGATGCCCGTCTCCGACGCCACCCTGGGCGTGCTGCCCAAGCACGTGGCCCTGCGCCACGGGGTGGTGCCGATCACCCTGGCCCACGGCGTGCTGACCATCGCCCTGGCCGACCCGACCAACGTGGTCGCCCTGGACGACATCCGCATGGCCAGCGGCATCCCCCAGGTCCGCACGGCGGTGGTCACCGCCTCCGACGCGCAGGACGCCGTCAACCGCTACTACGGCGGCGGTGGCGGCGTCACCGCCGAGGCGTTCGGCGGCCTCCAGGAGGTCGAGGGCCTGGAGGCCATCGAGGACACCGGCGAGGACGCCGAGGCGCCGGCCGGCTCGGTCGACGACGCGCCGGTCGTGCGGCTGGTCAACGCCGTCATGAGCGAGGCCCTGACGAGCCGCGCCTCCGACGTCCACATCGAGCCGCAGCAGCGCGACGTGCGCGTCCGCTTCCGCATCGACGGCATGCTGCGGGAGGTCACGGTGGTGCCCAAGGCGGCGCAGGGCACCCTGACCTCCCGGATCAAGATCCTGTCCGGCATGGACATCTCCGAGCGGCGCAAGCCGCAGGACGGCCGCGGCCGCATCCGCTTCGAGGGCGGGGAGGCCGACACCCGGGTCTCGTCCATGCCCACCATGCACGGCGAGACCATCGTGATCCGGCTGCTGCGCAAGGAGGCGGAGAAGGCAAAGTCGCTGGCGGAGATCGGCCTGGACGAGGCCGACCGGACCGCCTTCGAGCACGCCCTGGCCTCGCCGCAGGGGCTGGTGCTGATCACCGGGCCGACCGGGTCGGGCAAGACCTCGTCGCTGTACGCCGGCCTGTCCAGCGTCATCAGACCAGATATAAACGTCGTAACGCTCGAAGACCCCGTAGAGTACCAGATGGCTGGCGTGAACCAGGTGCAGATCAACGAGCGGGTCGGCCTCACCTTCGCCAGCGGCCTGCGCACGATCCTGCGCCAGGACCCCGACATCGTCATGGTCGGCGAGATCCGCGACCCGGAGACCGCCTCGATCGCCATGCAGGCGTCGATGACCGGCCACCTGGTCCTGTCCACCCTGCACACCAACGACGCGCCCTCGGCGGTGACCCGGCTGATCGACATGGGCGTGGAGCCGTTCCTGGTCAACGCCTCGCTGACCCTGATCGTCGGCCAGCGGCTCGCCCGCGTGCCCTGCCCGCGCTGCTCCGAGCCGGTCGCGGCCGACCAGCGCACGCTCGAGCTGCTCGGCCTGGACCCGACCGAGGTCGACCAGGCCGGGCTGCGCTTCGGCTCCGGCTGCCAGCACTGCGCCCAGACCGGCTACAAGGGCCGCATCGGCCTGTTCGAGGTGGTGCGGGTGACGCGGGCGATGCGGGAACTGATCGTGGCCCGCGCGCCCGAGGGCGCCCTGCGGGAGGAGGCGGTGGCCAGCGGCACGCGCAGCATGCGCGCGGACGGCCTGGCCAAGGCGATGACCGGCCGGACCACCCTGGAGGAGGTGCTGCGGGTCACGCCGGCCGACCCGCACCGGCCCCAGCGGGCGGCGACGCAGCGGCAGGCCGCCGGCCCACTGCGGCCCCCGCCGAAGGTGCTGGTCATGGAGGACGACCACGCCGTCCTCGAGGTGACCGCGGCCATGCTGGTCAACGGCTACGAGGTGATCGCCGCCAGCATGGTCGAGGAGGGGCTGCGCCTGGCCGCCCAGGAGCGGCCCGACCTGGTCCTGGTGGACATGGACATGCCGGGCGAGGGCGGGGCCGCGCTGCTGCGCAACCTGCGCCAGCACGCCGGCAGGGACGTCAAGATCCTGGCGCTGGCGCGCGCGGACGACCACGCCGGGCGCGACCAGGCGCTGGCTGCCGGCGCCATCGGCGTGGTCACCAAGCCGTTCGGCCAGGCCGAGCTCCGCGACGAGGTCGCCGCCGCCCTGGAACGCCGCCCCGCCCTGGTCGAGAGCTGACCCGCCCGGGCCGGTATGTGCTCGCGAACATCCTCCGGCAGGCCGGCTCGAAAGGACCGACCCCGGCCGCTACCCGCTGGGGGTCAAGGTGAGTGACCAGGAGCTGGCGGCGGTGCCGCTTGCACGGCACGAGTTCCACGGCGAGTGGAACTACACCATTCAACCGGCGGCATAGCAGGCGCCGCGGCGCAGGGTTGCCGACAACATGGAGGTGACGTCCTTGCGGCAGCGGCTGCGGCAGCGGCTGCGGCGGGTTCCCGCGCCGGTCCTCGACGCCGGTCTGGCCGTGGCGCTGGCGGTCGCGATCACCATCGGGATCCGCGTGGCGCCGGGGCCGGGCGGCCGACCGGACGCGTTGGCCTACGCGTTGGGGTTGACCATCGCCGCGTTGGCGCTGGCCCGGCGGCGCTGGCCGCTGGCGGTGCTGCTGGCGTCGGTGGTGACCCTGCAGGTCTACTACCTGTCTGACTACACCCACACCTACCCGGCGGTGCCGCTGTCGGTGGCGCTGGCCACCGCCTGGGCGGCCGGCCACCGCCGTTGGTCGCTGCTGGTCGCCGCCTGGTACATCCTGGGGCCGCTGGCCTACGCCGTCTTCCAGCTGTCGGAAGAGACGAGAACGCCGCTGACACTGCTGGGTGATGCCGTGACGAACACGGCCATGTTCGCCGCGGTGCTGGTGCTGGGAGAGGCGGTGCGCAGCCGCCAGGCGCTGGACCGGGAGCACCGCCTGCTGCTGGCGGAGCAGGAGCGGTCGGAGCGGCTGCTGCGCAACGTGCTGCCCGCCCCCATCGCCGAGCGGCTCAACCAGGGCGAGGTGGTAATCGCCGACGCCTTCCCCGAGGTCACCGTGCTGTTCGCCGACCTGGTCGACTTCACCACCCGCACCCGCCAGGCCAGCCCCCAACAGGTGGTGGCGACCCTCAACCAGCTGTTCTCGGCCTTCGACCGGCTCGCCGAGCGCCACGGGCTGGAGACGATCAAGACCATCGGCGACGCCTACATGCTGGCCGGGGGCCTGCCCACCCCGCGGCCCGACCACGCCCAGGCGGTCGCCGAACTGGCGCTGGCGATGCGGTCGGAGGTCGCGCGGCGCGCCGACCCGGCCGGGCGGCCGCTGCAGGTGCGAATCGGCATCGACACCGGCCCGGTGGAGGCGGGGGTGATCGGCACCAGCAAGTTCAGCTACGACCTGTGGGGCGACACCGTCAACACCGCCAGCCGCATGGAGTCCCACGGGGTCGCCGGCTGCATCCAGGTCACTGCTCGCACCTACCAACGGCTGCGGGGTGGCTACCGGTTCCGGCGGCGCGGATCGGTCCCCGTCAGGGGCATGGGCGAGATGGTCACCTGGTTCCTGCTCGGAAGGAACCAATGATCGGGCCCGGCCCGAGCACGGTCGCCATGGCACACCCCGTCAGACATAGCGCAGGTCCCCGGACTCGTCGTCGTCGACCATGCGGGCGCAGGTCGGGCAGTACCAGCGGGCCTCGACCGGGGTGCCGCAGGCGAGGTGGCGCGGCCCGTCGGCGTCGCCGGAGCGCTCGGCCCCCCACTGGGCCAGCAGGCGCACCGCCCCGGCCAGCTCGCGACCGGCCGCGGTCAGCTCGTAGGCGAACCGGGGCGGCCGCCGCGAGTACGGCTGGCCCACCACCACGGCCTCCCGCTCCAGGTGCTTGAGGCGCTGGGAGAGCACGTTGGAGGCGAGGCCGGGGATGGCGGCCAGCAGGTCGTTGAAGCGGCGCGGGCCGGCCAGCAGCTCCTGGACGACCAGCAGCGTCCAGCGGTCCCCGACCCGGGCCACGGCCTCCCCGAGCGGCGAGGGGGCGGAAGTCTCCGTCATGCGGCCATCGTACGGCCCCGCTGCCGGCATTGCGCCACGCCTCCAACGCTAGTAACTTGCGATCGACAAGTTACTCCTCACGGGAGGGCACCATGAGCGTGCTTGACGAGCTGGAGCAGGCGATCGGGCAGGTCGCCGGGCAGGTCGGGCCGTCGGTGGTCGGCATCGGCCGGGGTCGCGGGCGCGGCTCCGGGGTGGTGCTGGCCGACGGCCGCGTGGCCACCAACGCCCACAACGTCCGCGGCGAGGAGGTCACGGTCGTGTTCGCCGACGGCCGCAGCGAGACCGGCCGCGTCCAGGGCGTCGACGTGGACGCGGACCTGGCCGTGCTGAGCGTCGACACCGCCGGCGCGCCGGCGGTGACCTGGGCCGACGACGCCGGCGCGCGGGTCGGCGCGGCCGTGTTCGCCCTGGCCAACCCGGGCGGGCAGCTGCGGGTCACCTTCGGCCTGGTGTCGGCGGTGGGCCGGGCCTTCCGGGGGCCGAGGGGCCGCCGCATCGCCGGCAGCCTCGAGCACACCGCGCCGCTCGCCCGCGGCTCCTCGGGCGGGCCGGTGGTCGACGCCTCGGGCCGGCTGCTCGGCCTCAACACCAACCGGCTCGGCGACGGCTTCTACCTGGCCCTGCCGGCCGACGCGGACCTGCGGGCCCGGCTGGACCAGCTCGGCAGGGGCGAGTCGCCGGCGCGGCCGCGGCTGGGCATCGGCATCGCGCCGGCCCGGGTGGCCAGGCACCTGCGCCGGGCGGTCGGGCTGCCCGAGCGTGACGGGCTGCTGGTGCGGGTGGTCGAGGAGGGCGGACCGGCCGACCGGGCCGGCCTGCGCGGCGGCGACCTGCTGGTGGAGGCCGGCGACCGGGCGCTCACCGACGCCGACGTGCTGTACGAGGTGCTCGACTCGGTGCCAGGGGACGGCAGCCTGGCGCTTCGGGTCGTCCGCGGCGCCGACGAGCTGACCGTCACCATCCGCTTCGGCGAGGAGGGGGCCCGCACGGTCGGCTCCGCGTGACCGGCCCGCCGGCCGGCCGGGAGCGGGCGGGGGCGGGCCTCAGCCGGTGTCGAGCTGGCAGTGCCTGACCAGGTTGCGGTAGTCGGCCAGGACGACGTCGAAGCGGGCCGACTCCTTGGCCCCGTTCACCAGCGACGGCAGGCCGCGCTGGTAGGCCTGGGCCGAGGTGATCTTGCCGTGCAGCAGGTCCTGCATCACCGAGATGTGCTCGTCCAGGTTGCTCTGCACCTTGGAGGCCACCGCCAGGCTGCGGTTGGCCTGCTGCACGGCGGCCCGGCAGCCGGGCGTGATGCTCGGCTTCGCGGGCGTGAGCACCTGGACGGCCGCGGTGGCCCCGTGGTCGCGGGAGTCCTGCAGGGAGGCGCCGACCACGCCCCCGAGGAAGAGCGCGGCGATCAGGCCGGCGGCGGCGATCAGCCGGATCGGCTCGCGGCCGTGCGGCCGCTGCTTCCCGGGCGGCGGGTCGCCGAGCGGGTCAGCGTAGCGCTGCAGCCCCTGGCCGTACGGCTCCACGGGCATGGGCGTTCCTTCCTGTCGGGTTCTGCCGGGCCGCGGAATCCTACCGGCCCGCCCCGAGCAGCGGAAATCGCGCCGGTCCGGTCAGCGGCGGCGGGCGAGCACGGCGGCGCCGGCGGCCGCGGCGGCCACGGCCGCGACCGCCAGCAGGCGCGGGCGGCCGTGGTCGGCCAGCGCCTGGCGGGCGGCCAGGTCGCCGCAGGCGCCGTGCACGCCAGCCCCCGGCGGCACGCTGGCCCCGCCCAGGTACAGGCCCTTGACCGGCGTGCCCCAGCGCCACCAGGAGGGGCCGGGCCGGAACAGCAGCTGCTGGTCGATCGCGAAGGAGCCAGCCTGGATGTCGCCGCCCTGCAGGCTCGCGTCGGCGGCCTCCAGGTCGGTGGGGGTCCAGACCTTGCGGGCGAGGACGACGTCGCGGAAGCCGGGCGCGTGCTCCTCGATGGCGGCCTCCATCCGCTCCAGGAACGGCTCGGCCGAGCGGTCCCAGTCGCCCTTGGCGCGCGGCCTGGCCGCGTCCCCGCTGGGCCGCGAGGGCACGTGGGCGTAGCCCCACAGGGTGTGCTTGCCGGCGGGCGCGCGGCTCGGGTCGGCCAGCGACTGCTGGCCGAGGACCAGGGTGGGCCGGGCCGGCAGCAGCCCGTGGCCGGCCTCCCAGGCGGACCGGCTCATGGCGGTCACCGAGTCGCCGACGTGGACGACGGCGGCACGGCGGCACTCCTCCGCCGCCCACGGCACCGGCCCGTCCAGCGCCCAGTCGACCTTGAAGGTGCCCAGCCCCGGCCTCCAGGCGCGGATCTCCGCCAGCGCGGCCGGCGGGAATGCCTCCTGCCCCGCCAGGCGGACGACGCTGCCCACGTCGAGCGCGCAGATCACCGCCCTGCCGGCGGTGAACACGTCGCCGGCGGCCTCCACGGCGACGGCCCGGCCGCCCTGGACCACGATCCGCTCCACCCGCCGGCCGGTGGCGATGGTCCCGCCGGCCTCGCGCAGCTTGGCGGCCAGGGCGGCGCTGATCACGCCGGTGCCGCCCTCGACCAGCGGCATGCCGTAGCGCTGGCCGAGCAGGAACAGCAGCAGGGCGTAGATGCCGGTGCCCGGCATCTCCGGCTCCAGGTCGGCGTGCATGGCCGGGCCGGCCAGGAAGGCGCGGGTCTGCTCGGCCTCGAACCGGGTGGCGACCGCGCTCACGCCCTGCACCACCAGGCGGGCCAGCTCCAGGCTGCCGGCCAGCCGCAGCCTGCCGACCACCTTGACCAGCTCCTCGAACGGCCAGCGCTGCATCTGGGCGCGCAGGAACGGTCCGAGGACGTCGCCGACCGCCTCGTCCAGGGCGATCCAGGCCGCCCCGTCGCCCAGGTGGACCTTGTCGATGGAGGCGGCGGTCTCGGCCGCCGAGTGGCCGAGGGCGATCGCCTGGTTTCCCGGGAACGGGTGGGCGGCGGGCAGCGGCGCGTGCACGAAGCGCAGCCCGTAGGGCCCCAGGTCGCTCCCGACGATCGACGGCGCCGCCTTGACCAGCGGGAAGAACGCCGCGCCGAAGTCGTGGCGGAAGCCTGGCAGGGTGGACTCGAGGGTGCGGGCGGCCCCACCGACCTCCTGGTTGGCCTCCAGCAGGAGCACCGACCAGCCCGCCTCGGCCAGGCGGATGGCGGCCGCGAGCCCGTTGGAGCCCCCGCCGCAGACGATCGCGTCATAGTCGGCCATGGTGGTGCGAGCCTACTCCGCTCGTCCACGGCGAGCCGCCCGGTCGGCCGCTACACTCCGGAAGTGGAGACAAATACGCCGGCACGCCGGCTGGACGAGGTGAATCCCATGGCCACCCACGACGAGGTCCTCGCCGCCCTCGGGCAGGTGATGGATCCCGAGATCCACAAGCCCATCACCGAGCTCGACATGGTCAAGGACGTCTCGATCGACGAGGCCGGCCTGGTCACCGTGGAGGTGCTGCTGACCGTCGCCGGCTGCCCGCTCAAGGACCGCATCACCAAGGACGTGACCGCGGCGGTGTCGCCGCTGCCCGGGGTGAGCGGCGTCGACGTCCGCCTCGGCGCCATGACCGACCAGCAGCGGCAGGCGATGGTCACCCGCCTGCGCGGCCCGGGCCAGGCGCAGAAGCCGATCTCGTTCTGGAACGACGAGTCCTCCACCCGGGTGCTGGCGGTGGCGTCCGGCAAGGGCGGGGTCGGCAAGTCCTCGATCACCGTCAACCTGGCCGCCGCGCTGGCCGCGCAGGGGCAGCGGGTGGCCGTGATCGACTGCGACATCTACGGCTTCTCGGTGCCGCGCATGCTGGGCGTGAGCGGC
The DNA here is from genome assembly GCA_035640005.1 of Actinomycetes bacterium. GTDB lineage: Bacteria > Actinomycetota > CALGFH01 > CALGFH01 > CALGFH01 > DASQWY01. Next base: position 1,825 of record DASQWY010000304.1, on the reverse strand, counting down.
CAGCCGGTCGGCTTCAACGGCATGATCATGCCGCTGGAGGCCCACGGCGTCCGGGTCATCTCGATCGGCTTCTTCACCGAGGGCAAGCCGGTGGTGTGGCGCGGGCCGATGCTGCACCGGGCCATCCAGCAGTTCCTCACCGACGTCTACTGGGGCGACCTGGACTACGTGCTGGCCGACCTGCCGCCCGGCACCGGCGACGTGTCGATCTCGCTGGCCCAGATGCTCCCGGGCGCCGAGATGCTGCTGGTCACCACGCCGCAGGAGGCGGCCGAGCGGGTGGCCGTGCTGGCCGGCAAGTTCGCCCTGCAGAACCAGCTGAAGGTGACGGGCGTGGTCGAGAACATGAGCTACTTCATCTGCCCGAGCTGCGAGGAGCGCCACCACATCTTCGGGTCCGGCGGCGGCCAGCAGCTCGCCCGCGACCTGGGCGCCCAGCTGCTGGGCCAGGTGCCGATCGACCCGCGGCTGCGCGAGGGCGCCGACGCCGGCAAGCCGCTGGTCGTCAGCGACCCCGACGCCCCCGCCAGCCAGGAGCTCCTGAAGGTCGCCGCCGCCCTGCCGCCGCTGAAGCGTTCGCTCCTTGGGAAGCGCTTGAAGCTGTTGACGTAACCTCGGGTCAGGTGGCTTCCGGGTCGACCGGGGCGGGGCCGGGGTTCTCCTGGTCGAGGTCGTCGATGGCGGCCTTGAGCTGCTCGCGCTCCCGTTCCAGCTCGACCATCTGGCCTTCGACGTCCATGAGCTCGCGCACGTAGTCGCGGGCCTGGGCGCGCAGCGAGCCGAGCCGCAGGTCGGGCAGGTTCAGGTCCTTGAGGTCGGCCTCCTCCTTGAGCTGGTCGAGGGCGTCCTGGGTGGTGAGCCGCAGCTGCCCGAGGAAGCGGCCGACCTGCCTGGCCATCTCGGGCAGCCGCTCCGGCCCGAACAGCAGCAGGCACACCAGGACGATCACCATGATCTCCCCGATGCCGACGTTGAACACCGCGTGCTCCTACGGTCTCGGCTGGTCGACGGGGACGATCTGCCTGGTCAGCTCGGTGCCGTCCCTGACGACCGCGATCGGCACGGGCAGGCCGACCTGGGCCTGCCTGACGGCGACCTTGAGCTCGTCCGCCCCGTTCACGGTCGCGCCGCCCAGCCGCACGATCAGGTCGCCCCGGCGCAGCCCGGACCTGGCCGCCGGGCTCGCCTGGCGCACCCCGCTGACCAGCGCGCCGGTGCGGCCGCCGAGCCGGTAACGGCGGACCGCCTCTGGGGTCAGGTCGCTCTGGGTCTCGACCCCCAGGTAGGGCACGTGGATCCGCTTGTGGGCGATCAGCAGCTCGGCCACTGACAGCGCCTCGTCGATCGGGATCGCGAAGCCGATCCCGGCGCTGGCCTCCGAGGCGCCGTCGGCGGTGGCGATGGCGCTGTTGATGCCGACCACCTGGCCGTTGGCGTTGGCCAGGGCGCCGCCGGAGTTGCCGGGGTTGATGGCGGCGTCGGTCTGCACCGCGTCGACCAGCTCGTGGCCGCCGGGCACGCTGACCACCCGGTGCAGGGCGGAGACGATCCCGGAGGTGACCGTGCCCCGGAACCCGAACGGGCTGCCGACCGCGACCGTCAGGTCGCCGATGCGCAGGTCGGCCGAGCGCCCGAACCTGGCGACCGCCAGGCCGCCGCGGTCGACCTTGACCACGGCCAGGTCGTTCTCGGGGTCGGCGCCGACCAGCCTGCCGGCCAGCGGCTCGGCGCTCGGCAGGGTGACCTGGATGCTGCGGGCGCCCTGGATCACGTGGCGGTTGGTGAGCACGTAGCCGTCCTGGCGCATGATCACGCCCGCGCCGGT
>DASQWY010000303.1:0-4623 GCA_035640005.1 Actinomycetes bacterium | reverse complement strand
CCCGACAGCGGGTCCATGAACCCGTCGGCGGACATGCCGTCCTCGATCCTGGCGTCGCCCATCCGGTAGCCGCCGCGCATGCCGCGCAGCAGGTAGGGGGTGCGGGTCATGTTCTCCATGCCCACCACCAGGGCGACGTCGATCTCGCCGAGCACGATCGAGCCGGCCGCCAGGGTCAGCGCCTTGCTGCTGGACCCGCACGCCTTGTTGACGGTGTAGGCGGGGACGCTCTCGGGCACGCCGGCGCGGACCGACACCTGCCGGCCCGGGTTGGGCCCGTTGCCCGCCTGCCGCCCGTGCCCGGCGACCGTCTCCTGCACCTCGGCGGGGGACAGCCCGGCCGCCTCCAGCGCCGCCACCGCGGCCGCGACCCCCAGGTCGACGGCTGGCACGTCGGCGAACGCGCCCATGAACCGGCCCATCGGGGTGCGCTTGGCGGCGACGATCACCACCGGACGCTGCTGCATGGGCTCCCCTCGGTCGGCCGGATCCGTTCCCCGGACCCCTCCAGTGTATGCCGAGGCCGGAACCCGGCTGGGCCGGTCAGGCCTTCGGCTCGGAGGAAGGCCTGCCGCCGTTGCCGTCGCGCTCCTTGGCCGGCTCGATCCGCTGGGTCGCGTCGGAGGCGCCGACCCCGGGCCCGCCCGCGCGGTCGGCCTGGCCGAGGGTCGGCTGGGTCGCCCCCGCGCCGCCCGACCCGGCCGGCGGCTCCGCCGGGGCCGCCGCGGGCGTCTCCGGGCGGGTCGCCGACAGCGTGTCCGCGCCGGTGGGTGGCCGCGCGGCGGCCGCCGGCGCTGCCGGCTCCGGCTCCTCCTCCGGCTCCGGCTCGTCCTCGTCGGCGGCGTCGGGCGGCTCGATGCCGATGCCGCGGCGGACCTCGTCCAGCACCGACTCGAGGTGCCCGTACATGCGGCCGAGCTGCTCGTAGGCACGCGAGCGGAGCGTCTCCAGCCGCCGGGTCTCGCCCTCCACCGCCAGCCGCTCCCGCTCCGCGTCCTGCCAGATCAGGTCGGTGGCGTCACGCGCCTCCTCCAGCACCGTGCGGGCGTCCTGCTCGGCCTGCGCGCGCATCTCCTCGGCCGCCTCGCGCGCCTCGGTCTCCACCCGCTCGCCCTCGGCCCGGTGCTGCTCGCCGATCTGCCTGGCCTCCGCCTCGATCTCGCCCGCCCGGTGCTCGGAGGCCTTGATGATCTCGGCCGCCTCGCCCTCGGCGGCGTCGACCGCCTCCTGCGCCCGGTCGGCCGCGTCCGCCAGCATGTTCTCGGCCGACTTGCCCGCCTCCTCGATGATCGAGGCGACGTGGGCGCCGAGGTGGCTGAACGACGGCGGGCTCGACCCCTCCATCTGCCGGCGGTACAGCGCCTTCTCGGCCGCGTCGGCCCGCTGGCGCTCCTGCTCGATCTGGTTGGCCAGCTCCCGCCCCCAGGCCTCCACCTGCCGTCGGTCGTAGCCCCGCAGGACCACCATGAAGTCCGGCATGTCGACCTGTGGCTCGCTGGGGGGCTGGGGCTCGAAGGCGCTCACTGGGGGAACCTCCCTACATCCTGGGCGAAGCGAACCGAAGGGGATGATGCTAACCCTCCCGGGCACCTGGTTGGGAATCGTCCCTGCGGCGCCCGTCCGGGCCCGGTAGGCTGGCCGCCATGCCCGAGCCCCCGGCGCCGCTGCCCACCGTCCCGGTCGACCAGTTCTTCGCGGTCGACATCCGCTCGGCCGTGGTCACCGCCGTGGAGGACTTCCCGGAGGCACGCAACCCCGCCTACAAGCTGCGCCTGGACCTCGGGCCGCTGGGGGAGCGCTCCTGCAGCGCCCAGGTCACCGGCTACGCCAAGGACGAGCTGGTCGGCGCCACCGTCGTCTGCGTGGTCAACTTCCCGCCCAAACGGGTCGCCGGGTTCCGCTCCGAGGTGCTGGTGCTCGGCGTCTACGACGACGACGGGTCGGTGATCCTGCTGCACCCCGGCCGCCCGATCCCGCCCGGCCGCCGGGTCGGCTGACCCTCCCGCACCGCCCGCCACCTGGAGGTCCCCCATGCCAGCCGCCAGCGACGCCGCCGCCGCGCCGGCGCTCGTCATCCGCCACGTCACCTTCGACTGCCGCGACCCCTACCGGCTGGCCGGGTTCTGGAGCGCGGCGACCGGCTGGCCGGCGCACCAGCAGAACGAGCCGGGCTCCGACGAGGCGGCGGTGCTGCCGCCCGACCCGGGGCTGCCGTGGCTGCTGTTCATCCGGGTGCCGGAGGGCAAGTCGGTGAAGAACCGGGTGCACCTGGACGTCGGGCCGGTGGGGCTGACCCGCGACCGGCAGGTGGAGCGGCTGCGGGGCCTCGGCGCCGAGGTGGTCGCCGACCTGCGCCGCTCCGACGGGACCGGCTGGGTGGTGATGGCCGACCCCGAGGGCAACGAGTTCTGCGTGGAGCGCAGCGACGCCGAGCGCGCCGCCGCCGGCCAGGCCTAGCCCGTCGCGGCGGGCCGCAGCGCCCTGGGCCGCAGCAGCGGCCGGCCGCGCGCCTCGCCGGGAGGGACCAGGTGGCGCTGCCGCCGGGGGTCGTAGCGCACCTGCAGCGCGCCGCCGCCGAAGGCGGGGCTGGCGAGCGTGCCGCTGACGGCGACCACCTCGGCCTCGCCGGCGACCTGGTCGAGCCAGCGGGCCACCAGCCGCAGCTCGTCGGCGAGGTGCCGCGGCGGGGGGAAGCTGGCCGGCCCGGGGTCGTCGGTGGCGGGCAGGGTGGCCTCGCCGGCCGGCGCGACCGTGACCGAGACCAGCTGGCCGTGGCGCAGCACGGTGAGCTCGCGGCCGCGGGGGTGCGGGGTGGCCAGCACCAGCTCGCCGGCGGCGCGGACGGTGGCGAGGCGGCGCCGGTCGTCGAGGGCGCGGCGCAGCGCCTCCAGCCGGTCGCGCACCAGCGCCGCCTGCTCGTAGCGCTGCTCGGCGGCGTAGCGGCGCATCTTCTCCCGCAGCGGCGCCAGCAGCGGCTCCGGGTCGCCGCCGTCCAGGCAGCGGATGAGGGTCGCCACGTGGCCGGCGTAGCCGTCGGCGTCGGCCTGGCCGGTGCACGGGCCGGAGCAGCGGCGCAGCTCCAGCAGGATGCAGGCGGAGACGCGCTTGCGGGCGCCGATGGACAGGGTGCAGCGGCGCAGCGGCACGGCGTCCTCGACCGCGTCCTTGACCAGCTCCGCCTGGCCGGTGCTGGTGAACGGGCCGAGGTAGCGGGCGCCGTCGTCGAGCAGCCGGCGGACGATCGACAGCCGCGGCCAGCGCTCGCGGGTGAGCTTGAGGTAGCAGTAGTGGCGCTCCGGGTCGCGGCCGCGGCGGTTGTAGCGGGGCCGGTAGCGCTGGATCAGGCGCGCCTCGTGGACGCTGGCCTCCAGGTCGTTGGCGCAGACGAGGTGGTCGATCGCCTGCAGCGCGTCCAGCAGCTCCTCCACCTTGGCGCGCCCGTCGCCGGAGAAGTAGGAGCGGACCCGGCCGCGCAGGTCCCTGCCGGCCTTGCCGACGTACAGCACCTCGCCGGCCCGGCCGCGGAACAGGTACACGCCCGGGGCGCGCGGCAGCCGGTCGGTCAGGTGGATCTTGCGGTAGCTGTGCCGCTGCTGGACGCGGATGGTGGGGAAGGTCAGCAGGTCGCCCAGGGCGAGCACCCCGAAGCCCGCAGCCCGTTCCAGCAGCGTGTGCAGCACGTCCACGGTGGCCTTGGCGTCGGCGAAGGCGCGGTGGCACGGCTGGGTGGCGGCGCGCAGGTAGCGGGCGAGGGTGGCGAGCTTGACGTTCGGCACCTCGTCGCGGGGCAGCAGCACCCGGGCCAGCCGCGCGGTGCAGACCGCCTTCGACTGCAGCCGCGGGTAGTCGTGCGCCCGCAGCGCGGCCTGCAGGAAGCGCAGGTCGAACGGGGCGTTGTGCATGACCAGCACGGCCTCGCCGAAGAACTCCAGCAGGCAGGGGAGCACCACCTCGATCGGCTCGGCGTCGGCGACCATCGCGTCGGAGATGCCGGTGAGCGCGGTGATCATCGTCGGGATCGGCATCCGCGGGTTGACCAGGGCGTGGAAGGTGCCGAGCAGCTCGCCGCCGCGGACCTTGAGCGCGCCGACCTCGGTGATGCGGTCGCTGGCGGGCGAGCCGCCGGTGGTCTCCAGGTCCAGCACGACGAACTCGACCTCGGCGAGCGGCGTGCCGAGGTCGTCGAGGCTGAGCTGGGCGGCGGCCACGCCGCGAACGCTAAGCGAACACGCGTTCGAGGTCAAGCATCACGATCGGCCTGGATCGGCCTGGATCGGCCTCAGGCGCGGGCGGCGGCCGCCAGGGCGCGGATCTCGTCGGGGGTGGCGACCATCGCCACCGCCGCGCGCGGGTCGATCCGCTTGATCATGCTCTCCATCACCCGTCCCGGCCCGAGCTCCACGTAGCTGGTGGTGCCCAGCGCCCGCAGCCGCTCCACGCAGCGGGTCCAGTCGACCGGGGCGGTCAGCTGGCGGGCGAGCAGGCGGCCGGCCCGGCGGCCGCTGTGGACCACCTTGGCCTTGGCGTTGGAGACCAGCGGGACCTCCAGGCGGCGCAGGTCGATGCGGTCCAGCGCCTCCCGGAACGGCCGGCGGGCGGCGCGCATCAGCGGCGTGTGGAAGC